>CAMBMC010000121.1 GCA_945868555.1 Chitinophaga pinensis
TATAATCTATTCCCGATATAAACATAGGTTTCAGAAACCTAATTCAATTGTGAAGATCATTCACAAAAAAAGCTTTGTACAAATACGATGAAATCGAGAAATCTAACTTTTATTCCGATTTGGAAAGTCTTTTGGAGAGGAACGAATCCTTCAATATTAATAAATGAAGTGTGAGTTTGAGAGTGAAAAGAAACAGAGGGGAGTGAACCGCTCTCGCTTTTCACTCTCACTCTGTTTTTGTGATCCCGAAAGGATTCGAACCTTTGACCTTCGCCTTAGAAGGGCGTTGCTCTATCCAGCTGAGCTACGGGACCGTATTCTTTTTCTAAAAAAAAAATGTCAAAAAAAAAGGGGGATGATCGCTCATCCCCCACGTCGGGGCGGCAGGATTCGAACCTGCGACCTCCTGGTCCCAAACCAGGCGCGATGACCGGACTACGCTACGCCCCGAGCTATCATCATTTTATTTCAATTACCCTCGAATCGTTTTCCGAAAGGGGAGTGCAAAAGTAAGAAATTTCTCGACTTTTACAAATAATCTTTGTTGAACATTTTGTGTAAACATTCATTCTTGCGGTGGGAGCGGGATTATCTAAACCTCCTTACGTCGGTTTTCGATGGTCTCCGCTATGCTCCGACACGAACCCTTCGGGTGATCTCATCCCGCAATCCTTTATAACCAATAATTCTTGCGGTGGGAGCGGGATTATCTCAACCTCCTTACGTCGGTTTTCGATGGTCTCCGCTGCGCTCCGGCACGAACCCTTCGGGTGATCTCATCCCGCAATCCTTTACAACCAATAATTCTTGCGGTGGGAGCGGGATTCGAACCCGCGGTACAGTTACCCGTACGTCAGTTTAGCAAACTGGTGGTTTCAGCCACTCACCCATCCCACCGAAGTGTTCAATGAACTAGGGGGCAAAAATAGTAAAAGCCTTGATAAGTCAAAGTGAAAATCTGTATTAATTCTCAAAAGTTTTGCTTAAATCAACAGCATCGCCAATTTCATGGCATAGAGTCCAGCCAATAATATCCAAAGCTGATGGGTGGGCGCAAAGGGTTTCCAAATGATTGCGACAATTCCCATTCCTATATAGGCTATTGTTTCTAAAATTGGGTCGTAAGGAGCACTCGCAATAAAAAGTGTAATGGGAATTATAAGTGTCCAAATGCGGGAATAAACGTTCGAAATAACGGTTCTTAAACTAAAGAAAATGAGAATCAAGGTGATCGCCAAATTCATCAGTTTAAACATGTCTAGCCAAAAGCCATGATAAAGTAATTCCCAGGTTTCTTGATCAACAAACAGGGACCAGAAAAATTCGGAAGCCAGAAGCGCACTTAGTGCTGAACAAAGAAATAAGCTTGTGATGAGTCTGAATTGCTTTTGGTTCCAAATGAAAAATTGAATGGAAACAATCAAATAGACAACTTCATTTAAAGGGAAAGGGTAGATGAAACTGCCGAACTCAAGGAAGACGAGAAAGGCAAAACCAATCAATGTCAAGATGCCAAGCTGAACAGCGCGCTTCTCGCGGATCATTTTTTCTTTGCTAATGCTTCTTCGATGTAATCGAACGTGGATAAAATCACGGGTTGACCATCAACTACTGCGATATCGTGCTCAAAGTGTGCACTAGGCATTCCATCAGCTGTAACAATCGTCCAATTGTCATCCAATTGAACCACTTTTTCAGTACCCATGTTGATCATTGGTTCGATCGCGATCGTCAATCCATCCTGAATTCTCTTACCACGACCTCTGCGGCCATAATTTGGTACCTGTGGGTCTTCGTGCAGAGTTTTTCCCAAACCGTGACCTACCAAGTCGCGAACGACGCCATAGCCATTCTTCTCTGCGTGCTGCTGTATCGCCCAACCAATGTCTTCAATACGATTGCCGACAATACATTGCTCTATTCCCAAGTACAAACATTCTTTGGTGACCTGAAGCAATTTTCGCACTTCGGGTTTGACATTTCCCACCTCAAAGGTGTAGGCATGATCTCCATAATATCCTTTGTAAACAGATCCACAATCGACAGAAACGACATCTCCGTCTTCAAATGGTCGATCGGTAGGTAGTCCATGAACGACTTGTTCATTGACAGAAATTAAAAGAGTACTTGGACAGCCATACAATCCCAAAAATCCGGGAATCGCATTTTGAGAACGGATATACTCCTCAGCAAGTTGGTCGAGAAATTTAGGGGTGACCCCAATAGCTATGTGTTCAGCCACTTTTCCAAGTGTACGACTAACGACCAATGCGGCTTCGCGCATGATCGCAATCTCTTCTGCTGTTTTATAAATAATCATATTCCGATTGAAAATCCCCACGCCAGTCCTTTACTTTCAACGATAAGCGATGAACGGTTGGAAAAGAAAATTAAGAAAGCACTTCTTTCACAAGATCAGCTGCTTCTTGAAGCAACACGGCTGAATGCACATTCAATCCAGACTCGTCAATCAATCGTTTCGCTTCCACGGCATTTGTTCCTTGAAGTCGAACGATAATTGGAACGGGAATAACCCCCATGTTCTTGTAGGCATCAACAACGCCTTGAGCTACGCGGTCGCAACGAACGATACCACCAAAGATGTTAATCAAGATGGCTTTCACATTTGGATCTTTCAAGATGATGTGGAATGCTTTTTCAACACGTTCCGCATTTGCTGTTCCACCAACATCCAAGAAGTTCGCTGGATTTCCACCTGATAATTTGATGATGTCCATGGTTGCCATTGCTAGTCCAGCTCCGTTCACCATACAGCCAACGTTCCCGTCCAACTTCACAAAGTTCAATCCTGCAGCATCTGCTTCAACTTCTGTTGGATCTTCTTCTGAAGTATCTCGCATGGCAGCATATTCAGGGTGGCGGAACAATCCGTTTCCATCCATTGTGACTTTCGCATCTACTGCAATGATTTTATTGTCTGATGTTTTCAATACAGGATTGATTTCAAACATTGATGCATCAATTCCTTCGTAAGCGCTGTATAACGAAACAACAAATTTTGTCATTTGCTTGAACGCCTCACCCGAAAGTCCTAGATTGAAAGCAATTTTGCGCGCTTGAAAACCTTGGATGCCAACACGAGGGTCAATTACTTCTTTGTAAATTAATTCCGGTGTATGTTCAGCAACGTGTTCGATGTCCATTCCACCTTCAGTAGAATAGATAATCACATTCCGACCTTTTTCGCGGTCCAATAAAACAGACATGTAAAATTCAGACGTTTCTGATTCACCAGGGTAATAAACGTCCTGAGCAATCAAGACTTTGTTCACTTTTTTCCCTTTTCCGTTTGTTTGCAAGGTTACCAGGTGTCCACCAAGGATTCCTTTCACTTTTTCTTCCACATGTTCAATCCCTTTTGCAAGGACAACCCCATGAGATCCAGTTTCTTCAACTGTTCCTTTTCCACGTCCACCTGCATGAATTTGCGCTTTCACGACGAACCAGCTTGTGCCAGTTTCTTCTGTCAACTTTTTTGCTGCTGCTACTGCATCTTCAACTTTGTCAACAACTACGCCTTCTTGGATAGCGACTCCATAGCCTTTCAGGATTAATTTCCCTTGGTATTCGTGTAAGTTCATCTATTTATTTTTTGCGTTGTAAAAGTAGGTTTTTTATCGGCAATAATTCGTCCTGCAGAGAATACTTTTTTCATTAGGAGCGCATATTTTTCCATGAACTGCTAATTTCCCGTGATGCATATTCTTTCGCATGTCGGTCTTGAATGGAATCCCAAATTTGATCAATACTATGCTGGAGTGCATCCTGCTCTTCTTGCATGGCGGTATGCATGATTTTTGGATCGCTGAAATAGTGCTTTACAAAGTTTGTGTCGAAATGCCCACTTCGGAAGGCGTCGTGCTTCAAGACATATTTCCCAAAGTCCAAGGTCGTTTTAATGCCAGAAATTTGATAGTCATCAATGGCTTTGAGCATGCGTTCAATCGCTTTTTCACGGGTAGGGCCCCAGGTGACTAGCTTCGCGATCATCGGGTCGTAATAAATCGGAATGTCCATGCCCTCTAGAAATCCGTCATCTACACGAACATGGTTTCCCGAAGGAATACGGTAGCGTTTCAAGGTGCCGATGTCAGGCGTAAAGCCATTCAATGTGTCTTCGGCATACACACGCACTTCAATGGCATGGCCATGAATGATCAGTTCGTCTTGAAGTTTTGGTAAACGCTCACCTCGTGCTACGCGCACTTGCCATTCTACGAGGTCCAAACCTGTGATTTCTTCGGTAACTGGGTGTTCTACTTGGAGACGGGTATTCATTTCTAAGAAATAGAAATTCATATCAGCATCGACGAGGAATTCAACAGTTCCCGCCCCTTCGTAGTTGCATGCTTTGCATACCGCCACAGCTGACTCGCCCATTTTTTGACGCATCTCAGGGCTTAGTATGGTACTTGGCGCCTCTTCAACTACTTTTTGGTGACGACGTTGAATCGAACATTCACGTTCAAACAAATACACGGCATTTCCATGTTGATCGGCAAAAACTTGGATTTCAATATGTCGAGGTTTGTTAACGAATTTTTCAATGAAAACTGCATCATCTCCGAAGGACGAACGTGCTTCATTCTGTGCCATGCGCATTTGCTCAATGAAATCCTCAGAGCGTTCAACGAGACGCATGCCTTTACCGCCGCCGCCTGCAGATGCTTTGATCAGAATTGGGTAGCCTACTTCTTCGGCAATTTTGATCGCTTCCAGGACATCGGTAATGGCACTATCTACTCCGGGAACCAATGGGACATTGTAACTTTTTACGGCTTGCTTGGCACTTAGTTTATCACCCATCACATCCATTGATTCTGGAGATGGACCAATGAGTTTCATTCCAGCATCTTTCACTTTTCGAGCAAAATCTGCATTCTCAGATAAAAATCCGTACCCAGGATGAATTCCATCGACGTTTAATTTCTTGCAATAGTCAAGAATCACATCTTGACGCAAATAACTCTCCGACGAAGGACTTGGTCCAACATACACGGCCTCATCGGCTTCCAAGACATGGGGTGCTGATCTGTCTGCATCTGAATAAATGGCCACAGTGGCAATATTCATGCGTTTTAATGTGCGAATTACACGACGGGCAATCTCTCCACGGTTGGCTATCAGAACTTTTTTCATAGGTCTATTGTCGGATTTTCAAAGGGTAAAAATAGAGATAATCTCACGAATGTTGTTCTTTCCGAATCCGAAGCAAACTGCCACTATCACCTAACGTGGGAACGGCTGTTTGTCGTCTTTTTCGTTTGATTGGGAATTTTTTATTTTGCTTCGACCGGAAAATATCTAAGAAATACTGTCCAATTTTAAAGTTTGCCCAGGTGTCAAAATCTTCTTGATAATGTAAACCTGCTCCTTGGCTGAAGGGGCCGAGATTTTTATCCTGTATAATGCTGTAATCGTTGGATTCATTGAATACATTGATTCGGAATGTGCCGCTTTCATTGATCAAATATTCGAGACTGACATCTCCGATGAGCGCGCTTTGTCCCTGTTGTTGCGCGCTAGAGCTATTTTCCACTCCGAAAGACCCCGTGAAGATCAAGCGGTCGTCAATAAATCCTTTTTTAATTCCAAATTCAAAAGAACTCTCACCCGTATTTTGATCGGCATCGAGGTTTACATTCATCTTGTAATCTTTTGAAACTTTATCGAGAATGGAGTTGATTTGGTTTGAAGCGAGGTCCATCGCCGTTGAACTACCCGAGGCGGATGAACCTTTCAGGGGTTGAAATTTCTTCATCAACATGAGTGAGAAAAACTGACGGTTCAATTCATCTTTATCACCTGTAATTCGATCGATAAGTGCCCTGCTTGTTTCATCTGCCTTTGGGGCTTTGATGTTGAATCCGATAGTTGGCTTCAATAGGCTTTCTTTTAAGCTCAAGTAACAATAGATATCTTGCTGGTTTCCTTTATTGCCTTGCAACTGGTCAGGAGAAATTTCACTGATGCTCGCCCTAACAATAAGGTAGGTGTTTAAGTCGATGTTCGCTGTGTAGGGGTCTCCCGTCCAAGTAATTGTTCCTCCTTCTTCGACATAAAATTTCTGTTTTAAACTTCCCATCGCAAAGTTGTATAGCCCATTTTTTAAGAGGAAACTACCTTCCATGGACAAATCCCCAAGGTTGTCAAGCTGCATGGCAATATCTCCCGAACCCGTGGCATTGATTTCATCCCCTGATTGATCGTTGAAGATGATTTTTAACTTTGCATCAGGCGTAACTCTGAAATTTAAATCGAGAGAAACGCCAGAGAAATCGATTTTTGGATCGGCTGCATTTCCCTGCGATCCCTTAGGCTTAAAGCGAACAAAAGACTCCTCCTCCGATATTTCCGAAACACCAAACATGGGGAAGTAAATCCGGGTTCCTTTTTCTGTCTTAATATCTACGGTGATTTCTAAGTTGTCCGTATAACCGAAGATATTTGCAGTTCCTGTTCCATAGGCTTTTCCGTAATAGGTGTCACCTTCTTTAAAGTTGGTGTTCAATACTAAGAATTTCTGCAAAGGCAGCGGTCCGTTTTTACCTCGGGCATAATAATCCTGTTCGAGGTCGAACTGCAAGTCGAAGTTCCAATCTTTGTATTGATTGTGATAGACAGATCCAATCAAAGCACCCGTATTTCCTTCTTCATCTGTGACAGGCATGTTGTCAATGTAAAATCCATATTCGTCAGCAGAGATTTTTCCATTGAACCCAAAGTTTACTCCTAGCAATTCCATTTTTGCATTCCCATCCAGTAATTTTAAGGACCCATCGAGCTTGGGGAAATCAGGAGTTCCACTAACCCGCAATTTTCCGTCGAGTTTTCCACGGATATTGCTTACCACATCGGCATCAAGAAAAGCATTTGCAAACTGAATATCTGTTTCATCAAACAACAAATCGAGTTCAATGTTTTCCTCTTTTCGTTCTGTAAAATAATTGCCTTCAAAGGTGAAAGATTCGTTCCCCTTATAAATCAAATCACCACTCATCGCAATACTTTGAGATGCTTTGTTCCATCCTGATTGCGCGTAGATGTCACCGACTTCTTGGTTG
>CAMBMC010000122.1 GCA_945868555.1 Chitinophaga pinensis
ATAGAAACACCAGATGTCTGTTCAAATAAATCGAATAAATTTTCCATAAATAATGAGGCATAAAAAAAGCCCGCTTTTCAACGGGCTTTTCGTATTCGGTTATCCTTTTTTCTTCTTTTTACTGTCGTAATTCATTCCCGTTGGACTTCCGATGCGATCCATTGCGCACCTGAATCCGATGGTACATGTTGATTTATCTTCATCCAGGAAGCGACGGTTTCCAGTTGCCAACCAGTAAGCGCGATCTCTCCATGAACCACCCTTGTACACACGAGATTTATCGGAGATCAATGTTGTAGGCCAAGATGGACGTCCTTCTGGTTTCAACGGTGTTCCGTCCAATCCAAACTGTTCGTGTTCACTTTGGTACATTGCTAAATTCGGATCTCTTTGCGCCTGATTAACTCCGTTCTTGTAGTCATCGCTATTGAAATACACTGAATTTTCAACATCACCATCAAGGTAGTCACTATAGTCATCTTTACGGTAATTCAATCGGCCAATGTTTTCCTCTTCAGTTACATTGCGGTATTTCAATTTACCTGGAGTATCGATGATGTAATCGTTGAAACCGTCACGCAACATGGAAATAATTTCGAATGCATATTCAGCTCCTACATCTTCACCACGAATGGCATCAGCAAAAATTCCTTCAAAAATTTCTTCTTGAATCATAGCAGAGGCTTCATTATCGTATTTTAAGTTTTTTAAATCAATGGCTCTATCGATGACATTATTTATAGAAGCCAATAATGTCAATTCAACGGTATCTTTCTTTTTACCACTTGACATGTAGAAAGGGTCTGGTGAATATCCACGATGTGTAGGGTTACGTGATGAAATATTTGACGACAATCCTACAGAGATACTTGTGTCTTTCGGATCATGTTTCTCAGCTGAAATTCTCTGGAAGCGGATACGTTCAAATTCATTGACGTATTCTTTCATTCCATGAACGTCGTATTGCACTTGTTCGTTTTTAATTTCAATTGAGCCTTCGTTATTCAATAATTTTGTTTTGAATACATTCCCTCTGAATGGACGGAACTCATCGAAATCTTCTGATGAAAGTGGACGATAAACATCCATAACCCATTCAGAAACGTTCCCAGCCATGTTGTAAAGACCGTAGTCATTTGGCCAGTAAGATTCAACAGGGGCAGTTACATCCGCACCATCATTCAAGCTGCCTGCAACCCCCATGTAATCTCCACGACCACGTACGAAGTTAGCACGAATATCTCCTTGAAACTGTTCATCGTCACTACGCACCCAGTGACCTGTCCATGGGTAAACTCTTCTGTCCGTGATATTTTCTTCACCTTCTTGTAAGTTTCCAATAAGACCTGAGGCAGCAAATTCCCACTCCGCTTCTGTTGGTAGGCGATAACGAGGAAGGAGAATGCCATCTTCCATGCGTATAATACGACTACCTAATTTCTTGCCTTCAATATTTGATGGATCTAAGTCCTCAACATTTCTCGCTACCCCCTCTTCATATTGACCGGCATAGTAAGCATCAGTATTGAATGTTGCATCGTCTTTTTGTTCTACATTCCAATCAAGAATTCCTTCTCTCACAAGGATATACTCATTTACACGGTCTGTTCTCCATTTACAGAAATCGTTGGCTTGCAACCAAGATACTCCAACAACAGGATAGTCGCGGTATGCAGGGTGTCGCAAGTAATAATCCACGTACTTTTCATTGAAAGCCAATGGAGACCTCCAACACAAGGTATCTGGAAGTGCATTTTTATACACCATAGGGTAAGATTCATATGCACGGGAAATCCAGTACAAATACTCTAACCATTGAAAGTTTGTTACTTCAGTTTGATCCATGTAGAAAGAAGAAACGGTTACGCGAGCAGCGCGGTTATTCCAATCGTACATCACGTCGTTTTCAGTTCGACCCATAGTAAATGTTCCACCTTCCACGAGCAAAAGGCCTGGACCGGTCTCTTGATCGATAAATGGAACTTTTTGGAATCCACCTACTTTAGGATTATTGTACTCCCAACCCGTGGTTGAAGAAGACTCGCGCTGACAAGAAGCTAGAATGATTCCTGTGAGCACTACAAACGAAAATTTCAGCAATTTCATGTTGATTTGATTTTTCATTTTACTTGCAAATTGTATTGGCCTTAAACGTATGGCACGAAAAAAGTTACATTCATTTATTAAAACGACGGACAAGATACCAATTTAAAGGTAGTTGGCCGTTGTTTGCAATTTAAATTTATTCCCAGTGAAATTTCATGTGAACCGCCTGAAACACCATTATTTAACTTAGATACAGTAACGTCGTAACTGTAGCCTAATTTAAATTTGCCCGTGTTAATCCCGGCAGTTAAAATAAATGCATCTCTGTTTCTATACCAAACACCTATGTTCAATGGGCCATATTTAACATATGTACCAACACTCAATTCCATGAATCCGTTTTGGTATTGATAAATTACATTAGGCATAATGGAAGTGCCATTTGAATATTTTGATCTTCTTCCCAATTGAATTTCGGCACCCATGTGACCTGTAACACGAATTGGCATTTTAGAATCTCCTACAATCATGGATTCATTTGGACGATTTAAATGGTGAACTGCCGCTCCAGCGAAAAAATACTTATTAAAAAGTACTAAACCAGCTGAGGCATCAAAAAAACCACGTGAACCTCCTCTTGGCACATCACCTGTGGAATAAATAAATCCTCTGCGGGGATCAATCATATCTCCAAAGGTCAATTTGTCCCAATCCAAATATTTTTGATACCAAGATGCACGAGCGCCAAATTGCAATTTCCATTTACGACCCAATTGCAAGTGATAAGAGTAAATCAAACCAAGCATGGAGGTGTTAATTGTTCCTTGACCTTGTTGGTCATGTGTAGCCAAAATACCAATTCCTCCCGAAATATTTTTAAAATAACTATCCCAAGACGCGCTGTATGTCGTGTAATTGCCTGTTAATTTTGGCCATTCATTTCGGTAGTTCGACGCAAAACGTGAACATCCGTGCGAACCTGCTAGAGCAGGATTCAAGTATAAGGGATTGGCGTAAAACTGAGTAAACGTAGGGTCTTGCGCATTGGAGTTAATTCCAATCATGCACAACGCAACAGTGGTAAACGCTCGTTTAAGTCCTTTCATTATTGTAGGTTATTTTTCAGCGAAATCTGACCAAAGATAACGCTAATTTTAATTTGAAGGTTACAAATATTTTAATTCGCTTAAAATAATTGAACAAAAGGTGCGTTTTTTTGTCTCTCGAAATGATACCTTTGGTCAATGTACAGAATGCTAAGTTTTTTATTTTCACAGCCCATAACACGAATCATCTTGTGTATGGCATTCTTACAACCCCCCTTACTTTTTGCTCAGGAAAGTATCGATCTAACAATTGATTGGAAAACTTCTTCTCCAATTGAGATCAATGGTATTCAATTTTTCGAGCCTCAAATTTCAGGACAAAACGCTGAGCGTGGATGTGTAACTTACACGCACATGAAACGGGTTAAATATGCCAACGCGAAACTTTTATTGAATGTGCTCGAAGAAGATCTTGCATCAAATGAAGACCTTAACTATTTAAACGCTAGCAATTGTCTTGTTCCGGATTCGGTTTCCTATCAACTGAAAGTCACAAGTGCTAGAAATGAACAGTTCTTAGTTTTGTCACTAAATCCCTATGTTCGACGAAATGGTGTTGTCAAAAGAATTTCTAAAGTAAATCTTGAAATACAACCAATGGCCTCGCCAGAAATGGAAAAATCTTTTGCGACCAATTCTGTTTTGCGTCAAGGTACGGGTGAGTGGTATAAGATTAAAGTCTCACAAGATGGGATTTTTAAAGTTGATCAAGCATTTTTGCAGTCGTGTGGCATTCAAACGGCGGGACTGAATCCTCAACACATACATATTTATGGAAACGGAGATGGCCGATTGCCGGAATTGAATTCTGCGCCACGCACCGATGATTTGGCAAAGAATGCCATTTATGTTTCGGGTGAAAGCGATGGGTCATTTGATGCGGGGGATTATCTTCTATTTTATGGATGGGGACCGCATCGCTGGTATGCCAACGGAACGGCTGAATTTGAACAAAATAGAAACCTCTACACTGAAAGTTCATATTATTATATTAACATAAATGCGAGTGAACCTGCACTGCGCATTCAAACAGAAACTCCACTTGGAAGTCCGAGCAATATCAATGTGAATTCCTATTCACATTACGACCTTCATGAAGAGGACCTTGTCAACTTGGTGCATGGTGGGCAGCGCTGGTATGGTGAGTTGTTTGACGTCGAGCTCGAACGGACATTCATCTTTTCAGTGCCAGGAATCGTTTCTTCATTTCCTGCAAAAATTAGAACTGCGGTCGCAACAGATGCACGTGTTTCTGCGGGGTCATTGCAGAAATATTCAGTGAACGGGACTGTTCTTACCCAATCGTCTCTTCCTTCAACATCGGAAGATTATGTGCAGTCGAGCAGCAATATGACCTTGAGCAACCCTACGGCAACAATACCTTTTAAAATTACCATCACACAAAATTCTCCGAGTATGCAGGTCTATCTCGATCGCATTTTACTCAATTGCCGCCGATCCTTAAGCTTTACAGGGAGTCAATTGAATTTTAGGGATCTGGCTTCTGTGAATGTTGGAAATATATCCACCTTTTCTGTTGCAAACTTTCCATCGCAAGGATTCGTATGGGATGTTACGGATCGTCATTCACCGAAGAAATTGACTGGCTCACTCTCAGGAACTGTTTATTCGTTTATTGCACAAACCGATTCATTGCGCGAATTTGTTGCATCGAACAATTCATCTTTTTTAGTGCCACAATTCGTAAGCCCAGTTTTAGCTCAAAATTTACATGCCTTACCGCAAGCTGAATATTTGATAGTGAGCAATGTTCTGTTTTTAAATCAAGCCGATAGATTGGCTGACTTGCACCGAGCAACAGGTATGACTGTACATGTGGTTACGACAGATCAGATTTACAATGAATTTAGTTCTGGAATGCCAGACCCAACGGCAATTCGAATGTTTGCAAAAATGTTCTATGACCGAGGGGCCATTGATCCTTCGACACGACCAAAATACCTTCTTCTCTTTGGAGATGGGACCTACGATCCGAAAAATCGTGTCGAGAACAATAATAATTATGTGATTACCTATCAATTTCCCAATGCTGAAAATCATTCTGCTTCTCTTGTCACAGACGATTACTTTGGAATGCTGAGTGACAATGATGCGATTGCGGCGGTCGATATGATGGACATTGGTGTGGGTCGATTGCTCATTTCTGACGAACAAATGGCTAAGCAACAGGTGGATAAAATCGAACACTACCTGAAAAATGGCTCGTCAATCTACAGCGAGAATTCAAACTGCTCAACTTCAGGTGAAACAGCAACATTTGGAGATTGGCGTCAAAATTACATTCAAATCGCTGATGATGAAGAGGATGGATATTTTGTTAAATACGACTGTGAACCACAATACGAATATGTGAAGACATACCACAATGAGATGAATTGTGATAAACTTTACCTCGATGCATATCCCCAAGAAACGGGTGCGGGTGGTCAGCGTTATCCAGATGTTTACAATGGAATTACTAAACGTGTGGAGCGTGGTGCCTTGATAGTCAATTATGTTGGTCACGGTGGTGAAACGGGATTGGCTCAAGAGCGTGTGGTGAATGTTCCACAAATTCAAGATTGGAAAAACATCAATCGTTTGAATGTCTTTGTTTCAGCGACATGTGAGTTCACTCGCTTCGATGATCCTGAGCGTGTTTCAGCGGGTGAGTGGGTGTCTTTAAATCCTTATGGTGGTTCGATTGCCTTGATGACAACCACGAGATCGGTGTTTTTTGGCGTGAATTCAAGCACCGGTGATGCATTTTTTAACAATGTGTTTGAGCGTGATACAGACAGTTTACCAAAAGCTTTGGGTGAGATTATGCGTCTGACAAAAAATGCATCTGTTCAGAATGATAACAAACGGAGCTTTATACTTATTGGAGATCCCGCCTTGCGCATCGCCCTTCCTCACATGAAAGTGGTCACCGATAGTGTGAATGGTATTTCTCCCGAATTGGTCATGGACACATTAAAGGCTTTGAGTAAAGTAACCATCAAAGGTCACTTGGAGGATTATAATGGAAATGTACTAACAGGATTTGATGGGGTATTGTCGCCGTCAATTTTTGATAAAATCAAGGAGATGCAAACGTTGGGACAAGACCCAGATTCTCCAGTTTTGACTTTTGAAGTGCAGCGGAATGCCCTTTACAAAGGGAAAGCGACGGTGACAGATGGACAATTCACATTCTCATTTATTGTGCCCAAGGATATCAATTATTCATTTGGTGCTGGGAAAATTAGTTATTACGCAAATAGCACCACAATGGATGCAGGCGGGTTCGATACACGCGTCGTTGTGGGAGGAATCGATCCGAATGGAATTTCCGACGCTCAAGGCCCAGATATAGATCTTTTTTTAAATGAAGAAAGTTTTGTTAACGGCGGAACAACCGATCAAACACCTGTTTTGATGGCCAATCTTTTTGATGAGAATGGAATCAATACTGTAGGAAATGGGATTGGACACGATTTGGTCGCAATCATAGATGGGAACTTAGAAAATCCAATTGTTTTGAATGACTACTATTCAGCCAACCTTGATTCCTACCAGTCGGGTAAGCTGCGCTTTAATTTGTCTGAATTGAGCACGGGAAAACATACGTTAACCTTAAAAGTTTGGGATGTAAACAACAATTTATCCCAGTCATCTATTGAGTTTTATGTTCAGCTGGATCAAATGGTTACGTTAAATCATGTGCTGAATTATCCGAATCCATTCACCACACATACAGAGTTCTTTTTTGAACACAATCAAGTGTGTTCTGAGCTCGATGTTCAGATTCAAGTGATGACTGTTTCAGGAAAATTGGTACGTTCCATAAATCAAATGGTAAAAACGGAAGGATTTAGATCTCAGGGTATTCCGTGGGATGGGCGTGATGATTTTGGTGACCA
>CAMBMC010000123.1 GCA_945868555.1 Chitinophaga pinensis
ACACTGCTTACACCAATCGACAATATTGCCCCGCTGATCACTTGCCCAAATCCACAACCCGTGAACAATGGGGTGAATTGCAATTACACTTTACCAAATTATGGATCAACGGCTTTAGTGCTCGACAACTGCCAAAACTACAGCATCACGCAAACGCCAATACAAGGAACGGTTGTTCAGACAGGTGTGACTAACATTCAACTCGAAGTGATGGATGCGGGAGGGAATATTGCACAGTGTTCATTCGATGTTACCATAAATGAGATTGTTTTGCCGACAATAACATGTCCCAACGACATTGTGACCTGTGACCCATTGGTCAATTATGCTGCGCCTAGTTTCAGCGACAATTGCGTGGCTACCTTGGTGCAAACAGATGCTAGTGGTTTAACAGCTGGCAGCACCTTCCCTATCGGAATCACAAGCCAAGAATACACAGTGACAGATGTCAGTGGCAATGCTGCAACATGCAGTTTCCAGGTACAAATCCTCGAATTTCCCTCTCCCGCTGTGATCCTTGACGATACGATTTCAATTTGTGGATTAACCAGCGTGGTTGTCAATGCGGAAGCGGCTACATCTGGTGTAGGTGAATGGTCGTTAATTAGTGGTCAAGCTGCATTCAATAATCAGTTTGCAAATTCTACGGGCGTGAATAACTTGGCCTATGGAACGAGCTACATCGCATGGACGATAACCTCACCAAGTTGCGGAGTTACAGCCGATACACTTGTACTTATTGCATCATATGTTCCACTGCCTGCAAGCACACAAGACACCATTTACACGTGCACAAATGACTCAGTGGTCCTTCTTTCAAATGTTCCGCTTTATGGCACTGGTCTGTGGTCCACCAATTTAGGAGCAGTCATTACTGATCCATTGAGCGCATCGACATCTGCAAGCTCATTGTCCAATGGCTGGAACGATTTTGTTTGGACAATCACCAGTGGAGCCTGTCCGAGTACTTCTGATACCTTGCGTGTTTTTGCCATAACAAACCCAATCATTGCCCAAGCGGATACTTCCGTTTGTATCGAGAATGGGCTTTTGAACCTGAGCGCAACCCTTCCTGTCGATCAGCAAACACCATCTTGGTACTTTATTCAAGGTGGAGGAGCGATTGACGGACAATTCACAAGCAACCCATCTGTGAACGACTGGCTCATTGGCAACGATGTGTTGGTTTACATTCTTGAACATCCCGTGTGCACCACAGTGTCCGACACATTGATTGTTGCTGCTTCGCTGTGTGAAGGGTTCAATCCTGTATTTCCGACGATGATCACACCAAATTTTGATGGCTTGAACGATTTATTTGTGGTCAATTACCTTGAAAAAGTATATCCAGAATGTGAGGTCACTATCTTCAATCGCTGGGGAAGTGTTGTTTTCAAATCGATTGGATATGCGCAGCCGTGGGACGGAACATATAAAGGAGAAAAATTACCTATTGGCACATATTTCTACAACATCAATCTCAACGACAACAAAGGAACAGAATACCATGGACCAGTCAGTATTATTTATTAATCATTCAAGGCAGAAGATGAAAACAATTTTCAACACCGCAATTCTTACCCTAGCGCTTGCCTTTGGATCAATTGCGCAACAAGAATATCAATTTGCAAATACCGCATTTAACCCTTATTTGTTAAATCCCGCAGCTGCTGGACTTGCAGATGTTGCACAATTTGATGTCATCGCACGCACGCAATGGCTCGGATACGAAGGTGCACCTCGCACATTTTTAGTTAGTGGTTCCAGCCAACTGAACTTCAGTCCAACCGGAGGTCTCAGCGAATTTAATGTTCGGGATGAATCTCTTTTCAAATCTCCAAAAGTTACCATTGGAAAATCAAAACATGTTGTTGGAGGGAAGATGTGGAGCGATGCCATTGGGCCATTCTCAAAAACTTCTGTCCAACTCAGCTACGCTTATCACATGCCGGTTTCACGAACTTTAAACATCGGGGCAGGACTTGGTATGGGGTATAGTCATTTTCGACTTGATCCGTCGAAAGTTGTGTTGTATCAGGAAAATGACCCCACATTCAACCAGTTTCTTGGAGGAACATCACAGCAAAATATTTTCGACGTACAAGCGGGATTGGTTTTGTACGGCAAGAACGTATTTTTAGGACTCAGCACAACACAGGCATTTAAGAACCAAGTTCGATTGAATAATGTCGCCTTGGAAAGTAATTTCAATCGCCATTTTTTCATTGTTGCCAAATACCGCATAGATGCCAATGACGCCTTAGCTATTGAGCCGTTGATGGTTTTCAAATTTGCACAATATAGCCCCATGTCTGTAGACTTTGGCGCGCGATTCACCATGAATCAAAACCTATGGTTCGGGCTTCAATACCGTACGAACAATGCCTTGGTATTTCAGTTTGGAGGCAACATCATCAAGAATCTCTATTTGAATTACTCATATGAGCAATCTGTCGGAAGAATTGCAACAGCAGGAAATGGATCCCATGAAATTGGAATAGGATACTACCTCGGGAAAAACCGAAATGTTGACAAAGAACTTCGCCAAAACAAAAAGGAAGGTGAAACTGAGGTCAAAGAAAGCGAAAAGACAAAACAACCATAATCTTTGACTTATGATGCGTTTTTTTTATCTGACCTTATTTTTCACGCTAAAATATAGTCTGCGAATTTTCTATCCAAGAAATAAAAGCATCAATAGTCCCCGCGAATGGTATGGCCGCACCATCTATGTGAGCAATCATGCGGCATCGTTCATGGACCCACTCACATCCGCTAGCTTAAGGCGTCCCATTGTTTTCTTCATGACGCGATCAGACGTGTTCACCCCTATTTCGAAGCCATTTCTTTGGGCGGCACACATGCTACCCATATACCGCCAGCACGATGGTGGAGACACCAAAGATAAAAATTTGAAAGTCTTTGACCAGTGTGCCCGCATTCTTTCCTTTGGCCGTAACCTGCTGATTTTTGGCGAAGGATTTACAGACGATGTGTTCATTCGTCGATTGAAACCAATTAAAAAAGGCTCTATCCGCATTGGATTTCACGTCTTAGAAAAAATCAATTGGTCGAAAAAAATCTACATTGCTGCCGTTGGTATCAATTATTCCGATCCCAACGAAATGCGCAGTGACTGTCTCGTTTCCACTTCAGAAAAATTCTGTTTGAACGATTACAAAGAACTGTATCTCGAGAATCCAAACAAAGTAATCACGGAACTAACCAAGAAAGTTGAAGAATTACTAAAGACGCAGATTACCCATGTTGAAGACATTCAGTGGAGCACCTTTCATGAGCAGGTGATGATGCTCACGCGCAAAGGGATGAATGCACTCCATAGTGATCATTCCATTGCACTTGAAACACGTTGGCGCTATTCTCAAAAATTAGCGCTTTGGTTGAATGAAAAAACAGATGAAGAGAAGGCACATTTAACTCCCCTTAAGGATAAAATTGAGCATTACTTCAAAACCATAAAGAAGGACAAGATTGATGAAAATCACGTTCACGAAATGGCCAATCACGGAGAAATTAACCGCCAGACAGACCTCATTCGACTGATCATCTTGTTTCCATTTATGCTCCTCGGAATGGTTCACTGCGCAATTCCTTATATTATCGTCAAACGTTTTGTGGAGAAATCATTTAAGCGACGTGTATTCTGGAGTTCGGTCAAATTGATTCTAGGAATGATTTCTATAGGTTTACTGAATATACCCGTCATCTTCGCATTCCACGCTTTTATTTACCCGAGCTATCTGCTAGGAATACTTTACTATCATCTTATCGGTTTATTTGGTCTGGCTGCATACATGTGGTTTCGACATCTCAAGCGTTACAAAGAAAAAGGTCGCGCCAAGCAGATGGATTTGCAGACATGGGTGCAGCAGCGTTCTGAGCTATTGACCGAAATTCACGATCAAATCCCGGTAGCCTAAGGTCTAAACCAATAGATGATCCCTAGGGCTGTTGCCAATGAAAGGAGAATGTTGAACAGGGCCAAAGCCATATTGCCCGAAGTCATCAACTGCACCGTTTCATGGCTAAATGTGCTAAATGTGCTAAATCCACCACAAAATCCGATGACAAAAAGTGGACGAATCCATGCCTCGGTATTCGTTTTATCCTGAATAAAATGTGCAAGGATTACTAGAATGACACAGGACAACACATTGCTGATGAATGTCCCCAAAGGGAAATTCCCGCTGTACATGCGCAAGGCAGCCATACTAAAACCATAGCGCGCCAAGCTTCCTAGCCCACCGCC
Source organism: Chitinophaga pinensis (assembly GCA_945868555.1). Lineage (GTDB taxonomy): Bacteria > Bacteroidota > Bacteroidia > Flavobacteriales_D > Crocinitomicaceae > M0103. Next base: position 4,271 of record CAMBMC010000123.1, read on the forward strand.
GATAAAAATGAAGAGCCAAGTCATTCGGATGTGTTTTTCATGGTAAATCCGACATAAATCAAGCGGTAACTCACATAGCCAATACATGAGCCAATGAGTCCTCCAGCAATTAAATCCGACAGATAATGCACGCCCAAATAGAGTCGACTGAAACAGATCAATATTGCCGCAGCAAATAAATAATACTTCATTTTTGTGAAGCGCGTTTTAAATACCTTAGACGAAACCATGGCAAGTGCAAAGAAGTTGGCGGCATGTGAAGAAACGAATCCGTACATCCCCCCTTTGTAGAACTCCCCAGGTTTTATTTCATAAAAATGCAATTGGTTGGTCAAAAGAGTATGGTGCGATGGACGATAACGCATAAACACCTCCTTGAAGCAATACACAGAAATGAGATCAGCGAGAATTACTGCAATCAATGCTGCAAACAGATAAAAAACAAAAGCTCTTCGTTGAAGATTTTTTAGTCCCAAATAAAACAGCAAGACATAGAGTGGAATCCAAGTAATTCGTGCCGACACCCACCACATCACCTCATCCAGCCAGGGAGTATTCCAGCCATTTACAGCAAGTACAATCGCCCGATCAATGGATTCTAAGGTGTCAATCATGGTTCAATCGTTCCCAAATCAAATCTTTCAATTCGACCAAGCCCATTTGAGCAAGAGAAGAAATAAACAAGCATGGAATTTTTGGTAAAGCTTTTTTCATTTGAGCAATCATCACCTCGTCCAACATATCCGATTTTGTAATCGCCAAAATGCGCTCTTTGTGCAACAATTCAGGATTGTACAATTTCAATTCATTCAACAATACCTTGTATTCCTTTTTGATGTCCTCGCTGTCTGCAGGGATCATAAACAGAAGCAAGGAATTTCGCTCGATGTGCCGCAAGAACCTCAATCCTAAACCTTTTCCTAGATGCGCACCTTCGATGATGCCTGGAATATCTGCCATGATGAAAGAGCGATAATCACGGTATTTCACGATGCCCAAGTTTGGTCGAAGCGTAGTAAACGGATAATTCCCAATTTCAGGTTTAGCTGAGCTCAAGACAGAAAGCAGCGTACTTTTTCCAGCATTTGGGAAGCCAACAAGACCAACATCGGCAAGTACTTTCAATTCAAGAATTTTCCAACCTACTAAACCAGATTCGCCAGGTTGCGCATGGTGTGGAGTTTGATTTGTCGGTGATTTGAAATGGGTGTTGCCAAGTCCACCTCGACCTCCAGGCTGAATGATTATTTCCTCACCGTCTTTGGTGATTTCGAACATCACTTCTCCTGTTTCTTCATCTCGAGCGATTGTTCCCAATGGCACTTCGATGTATTCATCTTGACCTTGGCCACCCGTTTTTAGATTTCCTGAACCATGTGTACCATGTCCGGCTTTGACGTGTTTTTTGTATTTCAAGTGAAGCAAGGTCCACAACTGTATATTTCCGCGAACGATAATATGACCACCACGACCACCATCCCCTCCATCGGGACCGCCTTTCGGAATGTACTTTTCCCTGCGGAAATGGGTTGATCCACCACCACCATTGCCAGAGGCACAATTAATCTTTACGTAATCAACAAAATTGTCTGAAGCCATGATTTTAGATGTACACAAAGGTAGGATAAACCATGACATAAAAAAAGCCCACCGCAGTGGACTCTATTAAAATTAGGACTTTATTGCTTTTCAATAGCTTGAAAGAGTCGTTGCGTGATGTCGTCGATAGAACCAATGCCATCGATAGATTTAAACTTGTTTTGTGCCATGTAAAACTCCTTCACTGGTGCTGTTTCATTGTTGTAAACGCGTATGCGATTTTCGATGATGGCTGGATCAGCATCATCAACACGTCCGCTCGATTCTGCACGCTTCATCAAGCGAATTTTCAATTCAGATTCTTCCACCTCCAAGGCCAACATCATGGCAATAGGTGCATTTATTCCTTCAAGCAACACGTCCAAGGCCTTCGCTTGCGCATTGGTGCGCGGAAAACCGTCGAAAATAAACCCTTTGGAACTTTCATGTTTCAATACCTCTGTACGGAGCATGTTTATTGTCACTTCATCTGGCACCAATTTCCCTTGGTCCATAAAGCTTTTTGCCAAAACTCCAAGTTCTGTTTCACCTTTAATGTTGGCCCGAAAAATATCACCAGTTGACAAATGCACCAAACCGTAGCGCTCAATTAATCGTTCCGACTGTGTTCCCTTACCTGCTCCTGGAGGTCCAAATAATACAATGTTCAGCATGACTTCAATTATCAATCTTCTTTCAACTTATAAATATCGCGTAAATTTCTTCCCAGCTCGTTGTAATCGAGTCCATAACCCACAACAAACAAATCTGGAACAGAAAATCCAATAAAATCTGGTGTCTTTTTGCCTTTGAACGCATCCGGTTTAAACAAGAGCGTACAAGTCTTTATAGAGGCTGGTTCCGCCACCGACAAAAGTTTCAACACTTTATCGACGGTTACACCCGTATCCACGATGTCTTCCAAGAGAACAATGTGTCTGTTCCGAACATTCGTGTTTAAACCAATGAGCTCATCAACACGGCCAGTAGAAGCTGTGCCTCGGTAAGAACTTACCTTCACAAATGAAATCTCGCAAGGAATGGACATCGACTTCATGAGATCAGAAGCCACCATAAAGGAACCATTCAACACGGCAATGAATAGTGGGTTTTTGTCTACGTATTCACTAGACAAAGAGACTCCAATGGTCCCAATTCGGTCCAAGATTTCATCTTCTAAAATGAAGG
>CAMBMC010000124.1 GCA_945868555.1 Chitinophaga pinensis
GCCATCAATACGGGAACTTCTACTATCATATCTGTAGTAACAGTCACTCCTTATTACACATTCGGAGGAACAACCTGTACGAGTAATGCACCACCGTTTACGTTTGAATACCGCATATACCCGGTTGGAACGATTAATCCGAATCCAAATATAAACGTTTGTTCAGGATCAGTGATACCTGCCGTAAATTTCACCGGCAACACCAACGTATTTGATTGGACCAATTCCAATACATCAATCGGTTTGCCTGGAATAGGAACTGGAAGTATTCCATCATTTACTGCCCCTACAGTTTCTATCATTACGACGGCAACAATCATCGTAACCCCTCGTTATTTTACATCATCCAATTTCTATTGTGACGGAGTAGCCGATACATTTTTGATTACCATTTATCCTCCAACTTCGTCTCTGACAACTATTACATCATGTTCACCAGTGACATGGAACGGCAATATCTACACAAGCAGTGGCACCTATAGCGTGAATTTAACAAGTGTGAACGGATGTGACTCTACCGCTAATTTGGTACTCACCCCGGGTGCTGTACAAGTAGGTGGCCAGAGTGTTACGACGTGTAATTCTTATATATGGAATGGCAATACCTACAACTCCAGTGGTATTTATACCGACACACTGATAGCTGCTAGCGGCTGTGATTCAATAAGCACCTTAACTTTAACGATAGAAAATCCTCCTCAACCACCACAGGTGAATATGATCAGTATGTCGGACTATGTTGAGTTGAACACCCAATCACAACCTGGAGCAACATACCAATGGGTTATCTGTCCAACGTACGACTCTATACCGGGCGAAGATTCCACAACAATGATTGTTACAACTAACGGAAACTACGCGGTGATTGTCACTAATGCCTGTGGCGCTGACACCTCTGCTTGTGTCACAGTTTCTACGTTTTTAGCTCTTGACGAAAACAGCAATGAGCAACAGATATTTCCGACAGTATTGCACTGCAACGATTGGCTGAATGTACCTGCTGATCATTGGATTTTATACGACTTTCAAGGGAACAAGATGACCACACTTGCTCCTGAGGCACTCGGAATGAAAATGTGTTTCCCTTCGGGAATGTACATCCTTTCGAATGCTAAAAAACGGCATAAAATTATCTTGCTGTAGCGCGAAGGAGGGCTTGAAATTATCGGTGTGGCAATTGGATTAACATCTGCTGTACGCTATTAATTTTTCTTCCTTCGGTATTTTCCGAACCAGAAATGATTAGACTTAGTAAATTAAAAACAGGTTTAGTATGCGAAAATGAGACCCTAAATTTGAAGGGTAAGCATTTAATAAAACGAGATAAGAAATGATACAGAACGAAAATTTGAATTGAACAAAGCGGATAATTTGGAGATTTATGTTTATTTAAATCCTGTTAGTTCAACAATTGTATTATTTCTTCATTACCGCTTTGCACGGCATAATCCAAGGCCGTTTTTCCTGAACGTTCCTTTACGTCTTTCAGTGCGCCATTTTCCAAGAGTAGTTTAATCAATTCAATCTTTTGACCAAGGATCGCATACATCAATGGGGTGGTTCCTAGGTCATTTGCACTATTGACATCTGCATTGTGCTGAATGAGAAGCGCAGCCAATTCTACATTTCCCTTAAAACATGCTCCCATCAAAACCGTTCCTTCTCCACTCTTCGCATTGACATCCGCTTTGTGCTTTATTAGAAGTTTGACAACTTCCATCTGACCTCTGTATCCGGCAATAATTAAAGGTGTAAATCCACCTTCGTTCCTACAATTTACAGTATCTCGATTTACTTTGATCATGGCTTTAATGGCACTTGTGTCTCCCTTTCGACAGGCATCAAATATCCCTTGGGCGGAAGAGTGAAATGAAAGTAAAACGCAGCATATTGCAAACGATAAAAAATGATTCATTGGGAAAAAGTTAAGAATTGTTAGCTTTTTGTAGATGGGCAATCAATAAGAAATAGACGAAAATCAATCCAATAGAAATCTTGTTTGAACGCTTTCTTGTCCTACAAGAATAGTCATGAGATAGACACCATTGTTTTCTTTCGATAAATCAATCATTTTCTGATTTTTTGTATTGCTCACCAATTTTCCTTGTGCATCAAAGATCTTTACAGAGAAGTCGCTTGTTTCGTCTAGCATAATCATGATGTGTTTGTCTTTTACCTGGACGTAGTTTATTTCACCCAATTCCAATGTGCTCGCCGAATTTACCCCTGTCGTAAAGTTCCAGGTTGAATTGTCGGAAAACCCAGCGTATGGATTCGAAGCAAGATCAACAATTGCCCCATTATCGATCGTACAATAGTAACTTGTAGAAGACGACAAATTCGCGCTTGGATTGATCGTAACCGTTGCGCTGTTTGCCGTAACATTCGTGCTCGAAGTGACATCGAAAGACTCTATTAAGGTTCCGGTTGACTCATACAAACGAATCAAGCCTGTTCCGAACTGAACATTTTCAGAAAAAGTTGCTGTCAAATTCGTGCTTAAGGCAACACCTGTTGCATTGTCTGCCGGGGAAAGGGCAGAGGAAACCGCGAGAGTCGGATTCGTCGCATCAGGCAAGGCCCAAGGGAGGACAATTCCAGTGGATCTATTTGTTGACCCATGATAGGCAATCGTGTACGTTGCTGAATCTCCACGTGCCCAAACAACATTCAAATTTGCAGCACTATATAGAAGGGCTAAGTCATTCGCATCACCTGTGTTTAAAACTCGAGTCGCTACAACTGTTCGCTGTCCCGAAGTAACTGTATTGGATGTGATTGTCCAGTTTTGTGTGGCATCTTTGTTTATACCAACAGCAGTATAAGAACTATTGTAATAATCAAACCAGTCAACCGCATGCGTAGCTCCAGTTTTTCCACCTGAGTACATCAAAACATCTGTTGGGGTCATAAAGGATCCAAAACCAAGAGCTATCCATCTGTCAGATGGCCCTGTAAAGGTTACATTGATATTGGTAGAGGTCATTGTTGCACTCAAAAATATCCCAGATCCAGAAGCATTTCCAAGTGCATCAGGCAACTCTTGATAGGCAATGGTTTTTGTTTGTGCGATGGATAGGTTCATTCCTAGGGCGCAGACAAAAGCGGAGAGGCAAAGGATTTTTATTTTCATGGTTCTTGCAGTTTAGACGGCTAAAATAGTTAAAAGCCAACGAAGTTCAAAAAATTGAATGTTTTGAGTTTCTGTCGCGTGCAATTCCCAAAACAAGTAGACATATCCTCCCTCAACAGGCTCGTGCGTTCAAATCATTCACCCACCCCAGCGGGAATTTCGGCCGACAAGTCTGAATCTCCATTTTTAGATCAATTCACTACCCTTGAGCACGCAAAGCCATCAACAATGAAACTCCGATTCATTTCACACCTGCGCTCACGGGCCAAGCGTAGTCTCGTCATATTGGTAACAGGACTTTCCTGCCTCGCATTTGCTTTTGTATTTGCGGCATTTTCAGAATCCGTTAATCCTTTGCATTCAAAACCGATTAAAGTTGGAGTCGACACTTCTGATATTCATCGGTTATCCTCCAATCAAGCGAACAACGAAAAGTTAAGTTACTTAAGCTACCTCCTCTGTAGGGTCAATGATTGGGTGCAAGTGATGCATGGGACAGGTCGAAATGCGATGGATTATTTGGACGCATGGACTGACTTTGCGGATGCCAACAATCACCTGATTGTGGCACCCGAATTTAGTGAACTAATCAAGGGCGAAACCTTCGATTATCACGAAGGAAATGTTTGGGATCAACATCACGTTTGGAACAAACCCAATAGGAATCATCATTTTTTTTCTCTGCGCCTCTGCGGTGAAAAAATAAGAAGAATGGAAATGTAGAGCTTATAGAACTCAGGTTGCGCTTACCGGATCACATTCACATGACCAACAACCATTTTCCGCTCGTCGGTGTCTGTGGTCTTGAACTCGATCTTCCACGTATAAACCCCATCTTGTACAACGGTGATTTCACTCTTACCACCATAACTTCCATCCCAACCAACGGTCGCATCGTGTGACTCAAACACAATTTCACCCCAGCGGTTGTAGATGAATAAATTGTAGTCGGTCGGATCAAACCCCGAAGTGAAAATAGGCTGAAAAAATTGGTTGTGCTCGTCGTCGTCGGGCGTGAAGCAGTTCGGAATGTAAAACAATAAGTCTTCTTTGATCTGAATAATTGAACTCGTGGTATCAATACATCCAGAAGGAGAGGTAGCAATCAGGATGACCTCATAATTGCCCAAAGGCATTCCCGAATAATCGTGCGACGGGTTGACATTTGTCGAAGTGGACGATCCGTCACCGAAGTTCCAAACATAGCTCACAGCGCCAATTGTTGTGTTCTGAAAACTCGTTTGAGAGTCATATTGGTTAATAACAGAGGGTACAGCAAAAAACGATGCCATTGGTGGCGCTTCAACACAGACGAGGTTTGACTGATTCAGCGTGTTTACACAACCGTTGGCAAATGTTACGGTGAGTGAAATGTCATAGCAGCCGTAGTTGACAAAGGTGTTCGTCACACTGCCGCAGCTGTTTAGTGTTGTTCCATCGCCGAAGGACCAAACGCAGTCAATTGAATTCGCTGTGGTATTTGAGAAGTTGACTACCAGTGGCGAACATCCCAAGGTGATGTCGGGCGTAAATGTTACAGGATCAGTTGCGGTGAATTGAACAAGGACATTATCCGTGTTTTCGCAACCTGCAGCTGTAGTTCCAACAACAGTATAGGTGCTAATGGTAGCACTCGGCACGAATGACACGCCATCACTTACCCCATTGTTCCACGTATAGGTGTCTGCTCCGCTACCGGTCAAGACGATGCTTAAGCCAAGACAAATGGTGACGTCATTTCCGGCATTGACAGTAGGAATCGGATTTACAACAATTTCCATTTGATCGGTATTGACACAGCCATCGGCAGATGTGCCTGTAACCGTGTAGGTCGTTGTTGTACTTGGCGTAAATGCAAGGCCATCCGTAATGTTGTTGTCCCAAGAATAGGTAAGCCCACCAGATGCATTTACACTCGTGCTTTCGCCAGCGCAAAGTGCTTGATCAACACCTGCAGAAATAGTGGGAAGGGTGTGTATAGTGATGGTGAAGTTTGCGGGCGCGCCGACACAAGTGCCGACACTCGGTGTAACTGTAATGGTTGCAACTTGACCCACGGTTCCACTGTTGGTCGTTGTAAAACCGGGTAAGTTTCCGTTGCCACCAGTTCCTAAGCCGATGCTTGCATTGCTATTTGTCCATGTATAATTTGTTCCCGCAGTTGAACTGGTAAAAGCCACTGACGGAATAATCACACCGGGACACGCTTCCAAATCGATGGGAACATCCATCGTCGTTTGAGGTGTAACGATCACATCGATTTGTGCTAAAGGACTTACACATCCATTGATCGTTTGGGAGACGTAATAACTTACTGTTCCTGGTGTTGTCGTGGTGGGGACAGGTGCAGTCGTGCTTCCCACTCCACCCGTAGGAACAGTATACCATAAGAGATTGCTTCCTGCAGCAGTCAAGGCACTTGCCGTCGCTCCCTGACAATAGGTGACATTGCTCACAGTGGGTGCTGGGGGTCCTGCGTTAACGGTAATGATCACGGATTCTGTTGCCGTGCACCCCGCGAAATCAGTTCCATTCAAAATCGCTGTATAGGTTCCTGAATTTGCATAGGTGATGGAATGCGGACCAATTCCTGTTGCACTCGCTTGCGAACCACCGTTGGAGAAATTCCAATTCAAGCCACCCGAGATATTCGTTGAGGTAGAACCATTAAAAACGACAGTTCCTCCCGGGCAAATGCTGACAGGTGCAGCGGTGATGTTCGGGTTCGGGCCTTGAAAAGAACCTGTACCACCAAAATTTACGGTAAAGCCCAAGTTCGCACTGAAGTTGTTCACAAGGAGTGCGTATGTCGTTCCAGCTGTCATGTTGATAAACTGGCAATAGGCATTTTCACCAGGATCACAATTCGGATCTTCCACAATGTTCACATCAGTTAAACTCAATCCAGTAGAACCGTTGACATTGAGACAAGACGACGAGTTGCAGCGCAAAAGAGTGCGTGGTCCGCATGGATTGGTTGTATTCAATTGGTACACAATAAAGTCGATGTCATCCATCGGATTCAACGGAGTGATATCCACGGTGAAGGTCCCCGCTGTTCCGCAAGTCCAGTAAAACCATGAGGAATTTCCTTCGTCTGCTCCAAAAGCATTTTCTAGACACGAAGATGCTTCAGGTTCGTCATTGTTATTTCCACCACCACTCAAAGTTCCAACGCTGACAGGACTTTGGTTGCACAAAAATGCAGCTCCACCGCAGTCAGCACCTGGATTCGCAGATGGGGTGTAGTTATTTAAACAAAGTTCAAATGTTCCTTCATTTGCAGCAGTGGTGGAAACGCGGATGTAATAGACCGAACCTGGAATCATTGCACCCTCATAGAGTTGGACAATTCCTGAACCAGGGGCTGAGTTGCAGCCTTGTTCATTGATTGTTGTGGCGCAATCACCATTGTAAATCGCCACAGAAGGATTCAACATTGTACCTCCATTTCCCGATCCGCCTACTGAAATGAGGGCATCCGTTCCGGTAGCCGTAAACTGAAACCAAACATCCTCTGTGATGGTCGCACCGAAACAGGTTGGATTGCCCCAGATACCGGGAGTAGAGCCAATGTTAGTGTAAAATGCGGCACCTGAGCAATAGTTAGAAACATTGTTTAACTGCACTGCTGTAAGGCAATCATCTCCTTGCGATTTGGCAACATTGAGCCACGCCATGCACGCAAAAAAGAAGATCAATAGGATATGTCGATTGGCAGTTCTCATGCGCACATGCGAATGGGGTTTTAAATAGCAGTAGTTTAACGACCCCAAGATATAACAAAAATTGGAGTTGGTGCAAAGTGTGAATGGAATTCATAAGGAAGAATGAAAAGAATGCATACTTCATAGAAAGTTGAAAAAGACACCTTGGAAATGTGTACTTTAGTG
>CAMBMC010000125.1 GCA_945868555.1 Chitinophaga pinensis
CTCTTTCAATTCAGGTGTATCAACCTTCTTTTTCGTTGTCCCGCTCACATCGCATGACACAAGCGAAAAAAGTACTGCACTAAAAATTAACCCTTTCATTCTCCAAGTCCAATTAAATGAATATCAACTACCAATGTAGATAAAGGCGGAACTTTATCAAGATCTCCCACTAGGCCATGCGCCAAATGACTTGGGAGAATGAATTTTGCGCGGTCACCGACCCTTAAGTATTTTATGCCTTCATGAATACCTGATTCAATATCGGCGCGATCAATCTCAAATACCTCCACCTCATCAGAATCCGTACGGTAGCATTCTTTCCCATCCAATAATTCAATGATGAGTTCAACCTCTGCTGTTTTACTCGCAGTTGCCTCCGCTCCTTTGCCCGTCTCGTAAATCCAATAACGCAATCCAGAACCTGTTTTCTGCACCTTCCAGTCTTTGTGTTCCTCTAAAAATAAATCAATATTGATCTCCTCCTCCATCGACAAGTTTTTATTCAACTCGGTCGATTTATCTTGGTTCCAATCCACTTCTTTCTCTTTTTCCTGTTGTTCTGAACATGAAAAAATAATAATTAAAAAACTAAATATCAATAATTTAAACATAATCAATTGAAGTAATTGTACACTACGTTTTTGAATCGCTTAATCGTCTCATCCATGGAATCAGCACTCATTCCACCGGAAGCATATTTGTGACCTCCTCCTGCAAAATGATCACCTGCCATTACATTAACAAATCGATCGCCTTTGGACCGAAAAGAAATTTTAATAATGCCATCCTTTTCAGCAAAGAAGACAGCCATTTCAATGCCTTGAACGGAAAGCGCAACATTGACGAGTCCTTCGGTATCCCCCTTCTGATTGTTGAAACGATTCAACTCTTCCTCTGTCATTGAAATAATAGCGACAGGCAGATCGTGCATAATTTCCATTTTCTCACTGATGGCATATCCGCGTAACTTCAAGCGATCTAGTGTATTCGTATCGAACACATTCTCATGAACTTTATAATGCTTTACTCCCGATTTAAGCAAGTGCTCTAGGATCGAATGGGTTCTCGGTTGAACGGATGGAAAACGAAAAGAACCCGTATCCGTCATGATTCCCAAGTAAATCGCTGTGCCTGTATCCTCATTCAACAGATCCAAATTTCCCGATTGGTCAATGAGCTCATATATGAGCTGTGATGTAGAACAAACACTTGTTTCAGAAACAATGATTTCACAAAAATCCGCTGGATCCATATGGTGGTCAATCATGATTTTAATCGACTCGGACGAAAGCAAATGCACCTCCATGTCCTTACCTATTCGATTGCTGCTGTTGTAATCCAAGCAAAAAATCAAATCAGCCGCTGCCATCTTTTCAGCCACGAGTTCAGGTGAATGATCAAAATGAAGAATATCGCGTCCTCCGGGCATCCAGGTCAAGAAACTCGGTCCTTCATCGGGATGGCATATTACAGGATTTTTACCATAAGCACGTAAAAAATGATACAAAGCCAGAGAGCTACCAATGGAGTCCCCGTCTGGGGATTTATGTGAAGTAATAACAATATGATTTGCATCATCCACTTGCTGTATGATGCGTTGATAATCATTCATTTCTTCTTGATTTGTTGCGTGTAAATTCGTCATCAGCTGTTTGTCGTCAATACATGTGTTTCTTTCTGAATGCGGCTTCTCAATCCATCAGAGACTGGAAATAAAGGCAAACGCATGGCTTCCGTCATCACTGTTTGCGCTGCCAAGGAAGCCTTTACTCCACCTGGGTTTCCTTCTTCAAAGAACATTTTTGTGATTGGCAACAAGGCATAATGCGCTTTTCTTGCCGCTGCCAAATCCCCTCTCATTGAGGCATGCACCATTTCACCAAACAACTTCGGGAAGGCATTCGCGACAACGGAAATAACTCCATCAGCACCTGCAGCAATCAAAGGCATCGTCAAGGCATCGTCACCCGACAAAACCCCGAAACCTTCAGGTCGTTGACGAATGATTTCCATGATTTGTTCCATATTTCCTGAGGCTTCTTTCATTGCGACGATATTAGAGATTTCCGATAACGCCAAAGTTGTTTCAGGTAACACATTGGAACCTGTACGTCCTGGGACATTGTATAAGATGATTGGCAAATCCGTGCACGAAGCGATGTACTTGTAATGTTCAATAATTCCTTTCTGTATTGGTTTGTTGTAGTAGGGAGAAACGGATAAAATTCCATCCACACCAGCAGGTACAGCCTTTAGTGTTTCACCCACTGCTCTTGTGTTGTTTCCTCCTACTCCAAAAACAATTTTCAAACGGCCATTGTTCACCTCCATTACAGTATCCAATACCTTGTGCTTTTCATCGCTTGTCAAGGTTGGGGATTCACCTGTAGTTCCTTGAACAACAAGAAAATCAGTACCACCATCGAGTTGCATTTGAACCAATTTTTTCAATGCTGGAAAGTCAATTTCGTGATCGTGAGTAAATGGTGTAACAAGCGCAACGCCCGAACCTGTAAAGGGATTATTCATGGTTATTGATTTTTTGAAGTGTTTGCTGTACGAAAGTAACGATTTCAGACGGATCGCTTGTTGTTGGTTGAATATGAATCTGAGCTGTCGAAAGTTCTACTCCAACGGCTACCATTGTCTTTGTAGGCAATGTTGAAAGTAATTTCATTGGCTTTTTATCACTCATTTCAAACCACAAGACCATGTCACTTTTTCTTAACAAGCGCGATGCTATTGAATCATCCGTTAATTTTCCAATCCAAGAAATGTCTTTCGGGCCGAGGTAAGAAATAAGCTTATGCTGAGGCAATTCTTCTTTTTTAATGCCTGCCGGGATAACCACAACAATCCACAGTTCCTGGACCTCGCTATGATTGAGCATCACATCCAAGGCCTTCCTAAATTGCGCATAGCGTTCTTCGTTGCGGTAAGACAAGACCACGGTAAGATTTCTAACAGAAGACCAAGTATTCGACATTATTTCAGCAATTGAATGAATTCGTCCTCTGAGAGAATCTTAATATCAAGATCAGTGGCTTTCTTCAATTTCGCCGGCCCCATATTTTCTCCTGCTACCACGTAATCTGTTTTTGTAGAAATCGATGAAACATTTTTTCCGCCGTTCGATTCGATGACCTCCTTTAATTCATCGCGTGAAAAAGCATTAAAAACGCCTGATACAACGAAGGATTTCCCTTCCAGCTTTTGACTTAGTGTTTCTTTTTTTACAATTTCCAATTGAAGACCAGCTTTTTTTAGGCGGTGAATGATTTCCACGTTTCGTTCGTCCAGAAAGAACTGTTGCACGGAAATGGCAATTTTCTCACCGATTTCATCCACTTCAATCAGTTCATCGTATTTCGCATGCATGATTCGGTCAATTGATTCCATCGCGCGCGCCAATTTCTTGGCAACCGTTTCCCCTACAAATCGAATCCCAAGAGCAAAGAGCACACGCTCGAAGGGCACTTGCGTCGAATTCTTAATCCCTTGAATCAAATTATCGGCAGATCGATCCGCCATTCTGTCAAGTTCAATCACTTGGTCATATGTCAATGCATAAAGATCCGCCGCATTGTGTACCAGACCTTTTGTGAAGAGCAAGTCAACAGTTTCTGCTCCAAGCCCATCGATGTTCATGGCTTTTCGGCTAATAAAATGCTCTATTTTTCCTTTAATTTGAGGAGGACAGCCATTTTCATTCGGACAGTAGTGCTGCACCTCACCTTCTCTTCTCACCAGGGCTGCATGGCATTCCGGACACTGTTCTAAAAAACCAACTGCTTGAGCTGCCTCGCTTCGTTTTTCAAGATTTACCCCTACAATTTTCGGAATGATCTCCCCTCCTTTTTCAACAAACACATAGTCAGGTAGGTGCAAGTCGATTTTCTCTATTTGATCTGCGTTGTGCAATGAAGCCCTTTTCACGGTTGTTCCACCCAATTGCACCGGAGTTAAGTTCGCTACAGGTGTAATTGCTCCAGTTCTTCCTACTTGGAAGGTGACTGATTCCAACAAGGTTTCTACGCGTTCTGTTTTGAATTTGAAGGCAATCGCCCAACGCGGCGATTTTGCAGTAAATCCTAATTTTCGTTGCTGAGCATAATTATCCACCTTTATGACAACACCGTCAATTTCAAATGGTAAGTCATGACGTGCTTTGTCCCAGTAATGGATAAAGGCCATGATGCCATCGATACTTGTGGTTCGTTCAATAAACTTTTTCTCTTTCGTTGGGACTTTAAATCCCCATGCACCTGCATTTTCGACGGCAGAAAGGTGTCCATCAAAGGCTAGATCATCGCCGTAAACACCATACAAGTAAGAATCGAGGTTTCGATCAGCTACGGTCTTTGAATCTTGCATCTTCAGTGTTCCCGATGCTGTATTTCTTGGATTTGCGAACAATTGTTCACCGATTTCTTCCCTTTCCGCATTCAATGCATTGAAAGACGCCAAAGGCATAAAAATCTCTCCGCGGATTTCGAAATCATCTGGGAAGCTACCTTTTAATTTCAATGGAATTGATCGAATCGTGCGCACATTTGACGTGATGTCCTCACCTTGCGTACCATCGCCACGTGTGACAGCTCGTGTCATGACTCCTTTTTCGTAACGAATACCAATGGCAACGCCATCGTATTTTAGTTCACAGACATAGTTGATTTCCTCATCCGTCACTTTTTTTAAGCGCGTTTCCCAATCGATAATTTCTTCCTCGGAATACGTGTTTGCGAGTGAAAGCATAGGAAAACGGTGAACGACAGATTCAAATTTCTTGGTGATGTCTCCCCCTACGCGCTTTGTTGGACTATATTCATACGCAAATTCGGGATGCTCCAACTCAAGTTGTTGGAGACGAGTTAAAAGCATGTCGAAATCAAAATCCGAAATTTGCGGATTACTTTCAACGTAATAAAGGTAATTGTGTTGATCGATTTCTTTTGAAAGACTTAAAATCGTTGCTTTTGCTTCCTCTTTATTCATGGAATAAATTTAAGGCTTTTGCAGCTTCAGCATGCGGTTTTTACCTTGTAAATCTTTCCTCAATTCAATGTTAACAAAACCTATTTCGCGCATGAGTTCAATTGTCTTTTCGCCTAGTTCCTCATGAATTTCGAAAAAAACCATGCCATTCGGCTTGAGCAATTTCATCGCCGAAACACCAATTGAACGGTAAAAAACCAAAGAATCTTGATCGGAGACAAAAAGTGCCAAATCAGGCTCAAACATCAGCACATTCTTTTCCATCTGTTCACGATCCGATGCTGGAATATATGGTGGATTTGAAACAATGCAGTCGATGCTTTCCTCTTCAAATTGTTCCATACTACTCCTCTCCAATGCGTCACCTACTTTAAAATCCACCTGAAGACCTAGAGCCTTGGCATTTTCGTTTGCCAAATCAATGGCCTGTGATGAAATATCAAGTCCAACTAGGCGCCATGTAGGTTGCGCATTTTTTAAGGCAAGTGCAATGCACCCAGAACCTGCGCAGACATCCAGTATTTTCAATCCTTTTGTGTCTTTAAAACACATTAAAACCCATTGCACCAACTCCTCCGTTTCAGGACGTGGAATCAATGCGCGATTGTCTGTTTTGATTTCTAAATCACAAAATTGCGTCGAACCGAGGATGTATTGAAACGGTTCATTATTGAGTAAACGTTTCACAATTGATCGCAAGAAAAGTAAATCCGATTCAGACAACAATTGATCATCACAGAGTAAATATTCGGATGGTGATAAATTGAGCCGGACACAGATGGATTCGCGGATCATTTGACGCAGTTCAGAAGCAGAGAATTGCTCATTCAGTCGATCCTGCATGTATGCCTTTGCTGCGCGTATGGAATTGTTTTGAACAAACATAGTTACTCCTCTCTGATCTTTTAAATGTCTTTTGTCATCCACAAATCACAGGCATAATGTCCCGAATCACCAAGTGGATGTTCTAGTTGTTCAAATCCCAATCGCTCATACAAGGTGATTGCTTTTCTCAATTCCGGCATGGTCTCTAGGTAGACAACACGATATCCCAATTCTTTTGCTGACTGGATACTTTTTTCCATCAAAATGCGGCCAACTCCAAGATTTCGGGCAGAAGCATCGACATACAACTTCACCAGTTCAACAGTGTCTTTCTCCAGTCCAATCGTTGGGAAAATACCACATCCTCCAACAATGCTGCCCTTGTGTTCTGCGACGTAATATCGGCTATTTTCATTGGAAAACAAGTGAAATAAATCATCTGTTGTTGGATCAGTATAGACCGTTCCTGGCCGAGCAACACCAAATTCTTCCAATGCAGCACGAATGACTTTCGCAATAAATGGGTTGTCCGCTTTTCGAAGATCACGGATGACGGTATTCTCCACTGAATTAATTCTTCGGTTTGAAATAATAGGTAAAGCCAAAACCAGCGATCAGTGAACCATTGATTTTTCCAAACTCGGAAGTTTCGTAGCCTCCCAAAGTTTGAAGTCCAATCATATAGGGTTGAAAAGCATATCCCTGCAATCCGTATCCAATAAAAAAGCGAAAGGATGTAAGTTCATCGGCAGTCAAAATTAAACCCATTGTAGGTTCGATATATCCTGCTTCTGCCACATAAGGATTTTGGCCAAAAACTTTATTTAGGTCCGTATCAAAGTAGCTTTGGGTGTATCCAATTTTCAAACTAAAATCTGTCGCAAAACGTTCTGTATGGAACTTTTCCCAACCCACTTTCACAAATACACCACCGTTATGCATCCCACCATATACTTTCTTTGGCACTTTAAATTCATTGATCGTGTAGTAGGAATACATTACTCCAGCTCCAAGGATCAAGTGATTTCTAAAAGCAAACTGATAATAGGGCGCAACATTGGCCAATCCTTGCATGATATTCTTGAATGGCTTGTTGGTCATTCCGTTAGGAAGTCCAAGCTCAAGGTTGAATGTATGACGTGGCTCAATGGCTTGAGCTTTCGTGTTGAAGAAACAAAAGCAAAAAAATGAGATC
>CAMBMC010000126.1 GCA_945868555.1 Chitinophaga pinensis
CGATCCTATGGTTTTGCAGACTATCCTGAATTTAATTTTGCCTTACCCTATCCAAATGATTCGAGCAACTTTAGGGATGGTGCACAAATCGAAGTGTTTTTTCCCGGTGAGGAATCAATCAAAGCTATTCTTCTTGGATTTGATGGCCGAGCTGGCGATGTTCGACTGCTAACCAATGATTTTCCTGATTGGATTGATGACGGAGCAGCTTTACGCCTTGCACCAGATGCGCACACGACAGAGGTGATGCTTCGTTCAATGGAAAAAGTACGACAGACACCCCATTTAAATGCCTTATTCACTACAATTCATTACCCTTCATCAGAAAACAAAACACAGCAAAGTGGAAGTAGTGATTTTAGTTGGTTCAATTCTCGACTCAATAAAAGTCAACAAGAAGCCGTAAGTAGTGTCTTTGATGACAATGACGTATTGATTGTCCATGGTCCTCCAGGAACGGGTAAAACAACAACCTTGGTGGAGGTCGTTCAACAACTCGTTGCCGAGGGGAAACGTGTGCTAGTCTGCGCACCAGGGAATGCCGCTGTTGATCATTTCGCAAAGAATTTATTGGGTAAAGTGAAACGTATGGTGCGCATTGGAAACAATGCCCGTATTGACGAGTCATTATTTCCTTACACCATCGAAGGCATCCTGAAAGACAGTGATCAGGCCAAGGAAATCAAGAAAATGAAGATTCGTGCAGAGGAGTTGCGAAAAATGGCCCATCAGTACAAACGTCATTTTGGCAAAGATGAGCGGGATCAACGAAAACTACTCATGAATGCAGTCCGTGAAATACGCACCTACATCCGAAAAAGTCGCGATCACGAAGAACGAAAAGCCATTGAAAATGCACAAGTTATATTGGGAACACCCGTTGGAATCTGGGATGCACTTGTTCCAGACCTTAGCATGGATGTCGTAATCATAGACGAGGCGGGACAATGTCTTGAACCCCTTGCATGGGCTGTTTTGCCTAAAGCAGAAAAACGCATATTGGCCGGAGATCATTTGCAATTGCCACCAACGGTAATTTCCGAAGAAGCGCAGAAAAAAGGATTCAATCGCTCCATTTTAGAGACTGCTTTTTCTTCCGTCCCTTCGGTTATTTTGCTAGATACACAGTACCGTATGCGCAAGTCTATTGCAGGATTTTCATCAAAACACTTCTACGAAAATAAACTGGAAACACCCGATTCACTCGATAACATTGGAGATCATTTTCTGTTTTACGACACCGCAGGTGCGGGATTGAATGAAGAAACATCTGACGAGCGTCCGGGATATGCCAATTCCGGTGAGATGAACTTGGTGCTTCAACTCATTGAAAAATTGGAAATAGATAAAAGTCAGACAGCATTTATTTCGCCTTATTCGGGTCAAATCGCCTTGGCCAAAGAAACGTTGTCCAGTGAAATTCGCTGCAGTACCATTGATAGTTTTCAGGGACAAGAGATGCATACCATCATCATTTCTCTTGTGCGTTCCAATGAAAAAGGTCAAGTCGGATTTTTATCTGATCACCGTCGAATCAATGTTGCCATGACGCGGGCAAAAGAACGGCTAATAATGGTTGGCGACAGCTCCACCCTCTGTTCCGATGCATTTTTCTCTTCGCTTATCGAATACAGCGAGTCGATTGATTCCTATCACAGCTGTTTCGAACTCATGTACTAAATGATTCTAGAGTATAAAGATTCTAAGACATCAGGATGTCAAGATTTTAAGACTTGATCGCTTTCTACTCTGATTTTCTGGGGTACGATAGCAGACTTGAAGCCACATTATGATGAAGGATATTTGATTTTAACTCATCAGTTAGAATCCTGTAAGCTTTAGCATAGAAGTATGAGCCAACTCGTAATTCGTAATCATTGTTGTCCGACTAAAACCACCTATATGTTTTATCTATATTGCACAGTGTACTTTTGGTCATTTTGAATTATGTTCAGGTTTTGTTCGCTCACCTCCGCTGCGAAAAAGCCGATGGGGCGGAATATCAAAAGCGAATTTTAGTGAACATCTCTGGTATTGACACCTGCGTTATAGCTTAGGAAGCATGTATAAACCCACCCCTTGCCCCTCCACGAGGGGATTTTTATTTTTTTCTTACTGAGTGTCAACTCACCAAACATTCATAATTCGTGGCTTCGAGACTACTTTCGCACCTCAGCCACCAAACTCGTAATTAATAACTCGTAACTTTCTAAAGTCCCTTAAACCGTATCCCAATTTGGGAATAAACTTACCATTTTGACAATATAAGCATAACATTAAATTAATATATTACTGATTTACAGGTATTTATTATTTTGGCATATTGTTTTCGATGGTGTCAGAAACAAATACTATGGAAAAGTCAGCTCTCCGTATTATCATCTTAGATGACGACCCATTTTTGGGTAAATTGGTTCACAGTGTCCTTCAAAAATCTGGATACACCAATTCGATTTTGGTGGATGATGAATTAGAGTGTATTCGATTAGCTGAAAGCGAACATATACTTGTGATTTTAGATTACGACCTCAAAACATTAAAAGGAATTGAGGTAATGTCTCAAATCCATGAGAACAACCCGAATGCTTCTTTTATCTTTTTAAGTGCTCAACAAAGTCCGTATGTCCGCTCGCAAATCTTTGCTGCTGGCGCCTTGACTTATATTCAAAAAGAAGGGAGCAATTCATTCATTGAGCTTGTGAAAGCATTGAATGAGTATGTGACAAACTGGTGCGAAACATACTCCTGTGTTCCAATTGATTTAACTGACTTTCGTTCAAGATTGAATCGGGCGTAATTCAATCAACTGCCTTGCAAAAGAGTCAATTTCATCTGCAGTATTGAAGGCATGCATGCTGATCCGAATTCCTTCGCATTCGATAGGAACAGTTGGGTGAAAAATAGGTTTAACTGCAAACTTGGCCGAATTTAATGAGGAAGAAATCGTACTAAGCTGTTTTCTGTTTTCTGTACCAAGCATCAGAATAGGAGAATTTTCATCCCTTTCTATACCTAACTTCTGATTGAGCAATTGACAATTCTTATGCAGGTTCAATCGTCTCGTTTCGAGGTCAGCATCTCGCAAAATCTCCATTATGCGCACATACTGTTCCGGAGGAAGGGCTGTCGTATAGATAAAAGAATGTGCAAAATTAATCAAGTAGTCTCGTGTATTCTCGCTAGTTAAGATACAAGCCCCGTGTGTGCCAAACGCTTTTCCAAAAGTCACGAGTCGAGCATAAAATTCATGGGCAATCCCAAGCTCAACTGCCAACCCAGTGCCGTTTTCCCCCAATACACCGGCGGAATGAGCTTCGTCTAAAAAGATATATGCACCGTATTCTTTTGCAAGGCGAACGATTTCGAGCAAAGGCGCTTGGTCTCCCGACATTGAATAAATCCCTTCAACAGCAATATAAATAGTTCCTGTTGCACGTGAAAGCTTTAGCCGAAGATCCTCAAGGTCGTTGTGTTTGAAAGAAAATGTAGATGCAAATGACAGTCGTATGCCATCGCGAATGCTTGCATGCACATAAGCGTCATACACCACCGTATCTCCTTTCTGAGGAACCGAACTGAAAAAGCCAAGGTTGGCATCGTATCCTGAATTAAAAATCAATGCAGCGCGCGCAACAAATCGACTTGCCAAGAACCGTTCACATTCCTCTGCAATGGAAGAATTCCCTGAGATCAGTCGAGAACCGGTACTCGAAAATTGACCATCATACGTTGATGTCGGTCGTGAGGCATATCCAAGATAGTCGTTTGAAAAGAAATCAATCATTCCAGAACAAAAAGAAAGGGAACGCAAAGTCCCCTCATTTTCTCGTTTTACTAATTTATCAATCAGTTTTTTATCCATCGATTGAGGGATTAGGAAACTGTAATTTTTCTTGGTTCAAAGCCGTTATTTAGTGCTTCTTGTCGTGCATTTTTCAATTCGGCTTCTCGCTTTAGTTCACGTTTCTTGCGTTCTTCAATCAATGGGTCAGGCATTGAAACCGGTTTTTCACTCCCAGCAAATGCCTCTTTCGGAATTAAACCAAGGATGTTGAACATTTCTTTGTCCTCATTAAAATCGGGGTTCGGTGTTGTTAGCAATTTATCCCCCGCAAAGATTGATCCTGCGCCAGCCATAAAACACATACCTTGTGCTTCCATGCTCATCTTCGTTCTTCCTGCAGAAAGGCGCACAACAGACTCCGGAAAGGCAATACGCGTTGTTGCAACCATTCGAATCATTTCCCACTGTTCAATTGGCTTTTGATCTTCCAAAGGCGTACCTTCAACCGCAACAAGTGCATTGATTGGAATAGATTCTGGCGGATTCTCCATTTGCATGTACGACCACAACAATCCCACGCGGTCTTCAATTGCCTCGCCCATTCCTATTATACCGCCTGAACAGACAGAAATACCCGCTTTTCTTGCATTGTCAATTGTATTCAGTCGGTCTTGGTATTCACGCGTTGAAATCACATCACCATAAAACTCAGGTGATGAATCCAAATTGTGGTTGTAAGCAAATAAACCCGCATTTTTCAGTCGCTGCGCTTGATGTTCATTCAGCATGCCCAAGGTACAACATACCTCCATATCGAGGTCGTTTACAGCTTGTACCATCTCAACCACAGAATCGAAATCCTTATTGTCGCGTACTTCACGCCACGCTGCGCCCATGCACAAGCGAGACGATCCATTGGCTTTGGCATTTTTAGCCTGTTCAATAACTGTATCTACTGACATTAACTTATGCGCTTCCACATCCGTATGGTAACGTGCAGCCTGCGGACAGTATCCACAATCTTCCGGACATCCGCCTGTTTTAATACTCAATAAAGAAGACATCTGCACCTCACGAGGATCGTGAAATTGACGGTGTATAGTGGCCGCCTCAAATACCAATTCGAGCAAAGGTTTATTGTAAAGTTCCAAGAGTTTCTCCTGGCTAGCATAATCTGGATTTATTTTCATTGCAGTAATTGTTGTACACAAATAGCTAAAGTAATTATTTCATGATCAAGCAACTCGCATAGGCCTTCACCGCTTTGCGTTCGCCGAAAGAATCTACTTTTTCGTGTGTTGTTGCCTTGATGGAGATATCATCCATATCAATTTTCAAGATGGAAGCAATAATAGCTTGCATGTCAGGAATATGTGGATTTAATTTCGGTTTTTCAAGTATGACTGTGCAATCGAGATTGCCAATGGAATATCCCTTTTCACGCAGCAAAACATAGACACGTTCGAGAAGGATTTTAGAATCTATTCCTTTATATTGAGGATCTGTATCGGAAAAATGAAAGCCGATATCTCTGAGGTTCGCCGCTCCTAGTAAAGCATCACAAATCGCGTGAAGCAATACATCGGCATCGGAATGGCCTAAAGCGCCTAAATCTGACTCAATCTTCTTTCCACCAATGAAGAGATCCCTTTCCGAAGAAAGTTGGTGTACATCAACCCCAAAGCCAATACGAATGCGCATGATTTATTCTGGATTGCTATCGCCGCTTGTGTTTTTCGCTTTGCTTCCGAAGAACAAACGGAGCGTGAATCGCAAGGTATTTGCCAGCGGACTTTGACGCTTCACAGCTGCCAAATAAGAGATATCAATTCCAAACATATTATATCGGAAACCTATGCCCGCATTGAAATACTGACGATTACCTTTATTCTTGTTTTCGTAAAAATACCCAGCACGAATGGCCAATACATTGTTATACCAATACTCCGTTCCAAAGGCGATATTGATTTCCGACAATTCTTCTTTAAAACGACTTCCTTTTGCTACTTGATAGGTACCATCTGCATTTTGAATGTAGTTTCCTGCATCGTCTTTCATCAACGTCCCAGGAGCATCATAAAAAGACTGCACCAATCCACCGATCACGCCGACTTCACTGTTTTTGCCCGCTAACATCGAGTATTCACTTGCTTGAGTAACACCATCACCGTTCAAATCTACATAGTCATAGTATGCAGGCGTTGGAACAAGTAATTTTTGAAGATCTAAGGCAAATACGATGTTGTTGTATTTGTCCAACTCCATTTTATAGGAGTTTCCAATTTTCAAATTCATCGGTAAGAAATCGCGGGTACCATTCAAGGCAGAGTAAGCAATTTTATTTCCGACATTGTTTAATGTAAATGCAAAAGTGTAAGCGGCATCTCTACCCCCAACCCTTAATTCATCGTCATAGTAAGTGAATGACAAGTCCGTTGCTCCAGCTACACCTGCTTTCGTATTCACTCCAGCTACCGTTAGACCACCCGTCAAATTTGAATAGACAAATTTTCCATTGATCCCAATACTTGTTTTTCTACCCAAGCGGAAAGCGTATCCACCAGTAAGTTCAAATTCTGCCGGCTTGTCGTTACGAATCACATTTCCAGTCGCATCGGTAAATGTAATTTCACCAAGACTGAAATAGCGCAAGGCACCTCCAATCGTGTGACGGTCATTTAATTTATAATACCCAGAAAGGTATGACAAGTGAATATCGTTTGTCAATTGACGCAACCATGGCGTGTAAGATAAAGACAACTCAGATTTTTCTTTGGCAAATGTGAGCATCGATGTATTCCAATACAAAGAATTCGAATTTGCACTCAATGCCGTACCAGCATCCCCCATGCCTCCTGCCCGTGAATCCGGCGTAATGGCCATAAATGGCACTGCAGTGGTGATGGTATTTAACTGAAGATCATTATCTGTTGCTCCTCCTGTAGGCTGGGCCAAGGCAGAGAGCGAAATGAATCCAAAAATGGCAGACGCCAAGTGCTTTTTATTCATATTGTTTTTTGTTTGACTTACAAATATACTTAAAATGACGGGCAAAATCCCCTTATTTCAAAAGAACCAATTTTTCCGTTTTTTCAGCAATAGTGCCATCGGGTGTTCTCACCTTAATGGTATAAATGTATACGCCCTTTGCGAGTTGGTCACCAAAATCATCACGCCCATCCC
>CAMBMC010000127.1 GCA_945868555.1 Chitinophaga pinensis
CGATTACCAGACCTATTTGCCCGATGACATTCTTCAAAAAGTCGATCGCGCAACCATGACCGTGAGTCTAGAAGGCCGTGAACCCTTTTTAGATCATCGCGTGATCGAATGGGCAGCGCAATTGCCCGACCATCTGAAGTACCACGGGGGAATAAAAAAGTATATTCTCAAAGAAATTGTTCACCAGCACATCCCAAAATCCTTGCTCGACCGACCAAAAATGGGATTCGCCGTGCCGATTGCCAAATGGCTTCAAACCGATCTTCGCGATTTGGTCCATGAACAATTGTCATCTTCGCGTATCCTTCAACAAGGAATTTTTCAGCCGTTGTTTGTCAAACGTTTGAAGGATGATTTTTACGGCGGTAAAAAAGAACTAGACACCAAATTGTGGTACATGCTGATGTTCCAGCTGTGGTACTCCGAATGGATGGAATCCTAATTTGAGTTGATTTGAGAAAAATCCTCTATATCTCCTACGATGGAATGACTGATCCTCTCGGTCAATCACAAGTGCTTCCCTATTTGGTTGGTCTAACAAAAAAAGGCTGTCAGTTTCATTTGATCAGTTTTGAAAAGCAGGAACGTTTTGAAAAATTTGAATCAACGATTCAGCACATTTGCAGCGATGCAGACATTGAATGGCATCCGCTCTCCTATACCAAAAAACCACCTCTACTTTCGACGATTTATGATGTGCAACGCATGAAGAAATTGGCGCATTCTCTCCACAAAACACATCAATTCGATATCATCCATTGCCGCAGTTACATCTCTGCCTTGGTCGGAATGGGCATGAAAAAACGCTACAACACCAAATTTCTCTTCGACATGCGTGGCTTCTGGGCCGATGAACGTGTGGAAGGGGGAATCTGGAAGCTGTCAAATCCACTATATAAAACCGTTTATTCCTATTTCAAAAAGAAAGAAAGACGCTTTTTCAATGAGTCAGATGCCATTGTTTCCTTGACCCACAAAGGAAAGGAAGTCATCGTAAAAGAATTTGGCATTAGTGCCCCAAAAATCAATGTCATTCCCTGCTGTGCTGATTTGAATTTGTTTGATCAGAACAAGGTCATTGAACGTGACTTGGTAGACCTCAGAAGCCAACTTGGCATCGAAGAAAACACCAAGATATTGGGTTATGTCGGATCAATTGGCACCTGGTATATGTTGCCTGAAATGCTTGACTTTTTCAAAACACTCCGAAGCAAAGACGAATCTTGGAGGTTCTTGATTGTCAGTGGTGAGGCGCCAGAAACGATCTATGCGAAAGCCAGTGAAAAGCACATTGAAAATGAGGCAATCATCATAAGCTCCTGCCTTCACAAAGAAGTACCGAAGTACATTCGTTTGTTTGATTTATCCGTGTTTTTCATTCGCCCTTCTTTCTCAAAACAGGCCTCTTCTCCCACCAAGCAAGGCGAATTGATGGCCATGGGGATTCCAATTGTGTGCAATGCGGGCGTTGGAGATACGGATCTTGTGATTGAAAAGTACGAGGCAGGTAAGGTATTGACTGAAACAAATTCAGCGGCATATGACGTATTTTCCTTTCCAATACAAGGCTTCAACAAAGAAAGAACAGCCATTGGAGCTCAAGAATTCTATGGATTAGAAAATGGAGTAAACACATATTTCAGCATCTACACGCAGTTAAAACCAGAAAATTCGTGAAGCACGAACCCTTCTAATAATCACTACCTTTGAGCGATGCCTGGAACGATTTTTTTTCTTGTACCCTATCCCTACGGTGAAGCCCCATCCCAGCGGTTCCGTTTTGAGCAGTATATTGAAGATTTAAAGTCCAAAGGACATCACGTCGAAGTTCACCCCTTTTACGACTACAATACTTGGCGAACACTCTATACCCAAGGAAATGCGGTAAAAAAGGCCTTGGGGATTTTCAAAAGTTTTGGGCGACGTTTCGTTCTACTTTTCAAACTGCGTAAAGCGAATCACATTTTCATTCACCGTGAAATGGCCCACATTGGACCGCCGATACTTGAATGGCTCGTAGCTAAAGTGCTTCGCAGAAAATACATCTATGATTTTGACGACGCCATTTGGCTACCCAACTACAGCGAAACCAATGCCCGTTTTCATCGATTAAAGGCTTACTGGAAAGTGAAATACTGCATCAAATGGGCAGACAAAGTGACTGCAGGAAACGAATACCTCGCCAGTTATGCACGGCAATTCAATCCAAATGTTCAAATCATTCCCACAACAATAGACACCGAGAATCACCACAATGTACGCACAGATCATCAGCGTGAAAAAGCCATCATCGGTTGGACGGGAACCCATACGACAAGTCAGTACTTGGACGACATCATTCCTGTATTGAAAAAATTAGAAGAAAAGCACGATTTCATTTTCCGTGTCATTTCCAATGAAAACCCAGCCTTTGCACTGAAATCCTTTGAATTTTTGCAGTGGTCTAAAGAAACAGAAATCGCTGATTTGCAGCAGTTCACCATAGGGATTATGCCTCTGCGTCACGACATTTGGTCGGAAGGGAAATGCGGGTTCAAAGGGCTACAATACATGTCCTTGGGAATTGTAGCAGTCATGTCTCCAGTTGGAGTGAACACCTCCATTGTGCACGACGGGATCAATGGATATTTGGCCCAAACGCCGGAAGAATGGGAATCCTGTTTAATGCATTTATTGGAGGATGCGGAATTAAGAAAACAGATCGGTGAGGCCGGCCGTTTGACTATTGAAGAGCGCTATTCGGTGAATGCCTATCGTTCGCATTATTTTTCTCTTTTCGATTAAATGAAGCTTGACAATCACACGTGACGAGTCGATAATTTATACACAAAAAAATAATTTTAAAAACTTGAATTTCATTGTTTTGAATCCTTTTTCAACAAGAGCAAAAGTAGGTTTAACAAGAACTTAAAAATGAAGTTCTGTTTGGATGTATATCTTTGGCCAAACTAAACTTAAACAACATGCGTAAAAACACTATGATTGGATTGGGTGCAGCACTATTGGTGATTGTATCTACTTTTTTCCCGATGATTTCAGGAAACGAAATGGTTGAAGAATTGTCATCACTTTGGAGTGGTGCATCTGAAGACAACTCAACTGTTGCAACAATTATCTTAGTATTGGCAGGATTGATGGGACTTTTCTCTTTCCTATCAAACAAAAAACATTTGTTCTCTATTGGAACTTTGTTGATGTCAGCATTCTTGATGTTGATTTCAATGAAATGGTCTAGTGATATCGGTGACAGTGCAGGTTTGTTCTCTTACGGAATGGGATTGATCTTGTTCCTTGTTGGATCTGGACTTGGATTGGTTTCTTCCATCCTTGGATTCATGAAAAAATAATCAAATTGGTACTGCAATTTGAAGGCTTCCCTCGGGAGGCCTTTTTTTGTGCCTAGAAATCGGTATTATCTTTCGAAAGAGCTTAAATTTAACCTACTAAATCCATCAAAAATGATTCTACGCCTAGTCTTTGCCACACACAACACAAACAAAGCCAGAGAAATACAATCCATCATGCCTAATGGTGTCGAAATTCTTTCCTTGGAAGACATCGGTTGCGAAGAAGACATTCCCGAAACAGGCGATACATTAAGCGAAAATGCCCTTCAAAAGGCGCGATACGTGTATTCAACATTTGGCCTAAATTGCTTTGCAGACGATACGGGTTTGGAAGTAACAGCACTGAACAATGATCCTGGCGTATATTCGGCCCGTTATGCAGGTCCTGAAAGGGATGCCAATACCAACATGAACCTATTGCTCGAAAATCTTTCAGGCCATTCGGACCGATCAGCTCGATTCAGAACGAGTATTGCGCTCATCATTCATGGCGAAGAAACGCTTTTTGACGGCACTGTTGAAGGGAGAATCGGTTTGGAAAAAGTGGGCAACGAAGGCTTTGGCTACGACCCTATTTTTTATCCTGAAGAATCCACCCGAACATTTGCAGAAATGTCGCTGCACGAAAAAAGTGAACAGAGTCACCGCGCCAGGGCATTCAAAAAAATGATTGCATATTTGACTCAACTTAAATAAGCACTGTGCTCTTCAATAGTATTGAATTCATCGTTTTTTTCGGGGTAATTTTTACCCTTTACTGGATTGCACCGAAAAAATGGCGCTGGCTTTTGCTCTTGATTGCGAGTTACTTTTTTTACATGAGTTGGGAACCCATTTATATCGTTCTCATTCTCATTTCAACAGCAATCGATTATTTTTTGTGCCTGTACATGACAGGGTCTAATGATCAGCGTTTGCGGAAATACGGCCTTTCGCTCAGTATTATTCTAAATCTCGGACTCCTATTTACCTTCAAATATCTTGGATTCTTTCAAGAGATGATGCAGCATGTTTTTCATGCCTTCGGTTCGGAATACCACGCCTCCACACTGCAACTTTTATTGCCCGTCGGCATAAGCTTTTATACTTTTCAAACCATCAGCTATTCCATCGATGTGTATCGTGGGAACCTTCCCGTAGAAAGGCATTTCGGGAAATTTGCGCTCTTCGTTTCGTTTTTTCCTCAACTCGTTGCAGGTCCTATCGAGCGCGCTGGCGACTTGCTGCCACAAGTCAAACGAGATGACATCAAACTGGAATCTGAAGATCTGCGCGATGGCATTCTACTATTCATTTGGGGATTGTTTAAAAAAGTCGTCGTTGCTGATCAAGCTGCCATGTTTGTCGACACCTATTACGAAAGTTATAGCCATCAAAGCGGAGGATTTTTGCTTTTCGCGACCTACATGTTCGCCTTGCAAATCTATTGCGATTTTTCTGGCTATTCAGACATGGCCATAGGTCTTGCACGCATGCTGGGCATACGATTGATGAACAATTTTAAGACCCCCTATTTTTCGACTTCAATGACCAGCTTTTGGAGAAACTGGCACATCTCATTGTCAACATGGTTAAAGGATTATCTGTATATCCCCCTAGGAGGAAATAAAGGGGGTAAATTCCGTACTTCCCTCAATTTGATGACAACAATGGTACTCGGTGGCTTGTGGCATGGCGCAAACTGGACCTTTATCATTTGGGGCGCACTAAATGGATTTTTCCTGTCGATTGAAAAGTTCTTTCATCGACTATTGCCCATGAGAAGTCTGTTCCTTAAAGGAATCGCCATGTTCGTTGTTTTTCATTTAGTTTGCTTGGGATGGATTTTCTTTCGTTCCCAATCGGTGGATCAAGCCTTGACGATTTTGAATAAAATAGTTCATCTCGTGCCCTTTGATCTCTATTTTATCCTTGCTGACAATCGGTTTTCTGGGGCGATCATTGGCGCCTTGATCTTGATTTTTCTGGAAGCGCAAATACCCTTTCAGCCCTTCACCGCATTTCGAAAAAAGAATGTATTTTATAGGTACAGCATATACATCCTCTTGATCACAAGTGTGCTTCTTCTTGGTGTATCAGGTGGAGCTCAGTTTATTTATTTTCAGTTCTGATGAAACAAACACTGTGGAAAATTGGCATTGTTCTACTCCTTGTAGTTGGCACGGATCGAGGACTCGCGTGGTATTTTGATAAAAAGTACACATCCAATTACTTTCATTACGCCAATGGTCATTTAAATTTCTACTTGAAAAAAGTACATTGCGACACCTTGCTATTGGGCTCATCGCGCGTTTTAGATGGTCTGGTTCCACAAGTTTTTGGTCCCAAAACGTACTCAATTGCAGAGGCTTCAAAGCATCTGGGGTGGTGTGCGGCCGTGCTTGACCTCATGCAACAATATGGGCGCCTTCCTTCCAAGGCACTCATCATCAATATCGAACCTGAAGACTTCTTGAATGAATCTGCGAATAAATTGAGAAGCGACATTCATTATCTCAAATATTACCACGACAAAAACCCTTTTATTCAATCAGAAATTGACCGTTCATCGCCTTTCGAATGGGTGAAATATCTGTCCTCACTCTACCGGCACAATGGAAACAGCCTCATTTTATTGACCAACCCGTTGCAAAAAATCGGTCGACTTCCAACACTCAATGGTTATAGGCCCATTTCCCCAACACCACAAGATAGTGTTCGCACCCTACAGGATATAGATAGGGCTCAATATCCTAAACCCGTATTGAACAGCAGCACTGCAAAACACTATTTCAAGCACATTAAATCCATCTGTAAAAAGCATCACATTGAGTTGATTGTGATCACGGCTCCTTTTTATAAGCCTAACGAACGCTCCGTTGAATGCAGTCAACTCATGGCGAAATACCTGGCAAAAGAAAATACACGGTATCTGAATTACATCGAAAAAGACATTGGCGAATTGAAGCAATTGCGTTTTTGGTTTGACAACCATCATTTCATTGATGCGGGCGCTCAAAAGTTCTCTGTTTTGGTTAAAAATGACGTGCAACTGCCCTGATTATTTGAATAAAAACATTGCTTTTCGGTTGATATAACCACCTCAAACCGCTACATTTGTGTTCGTTTTAAAGAACAAAATCATTTACACAAAACTCCTTCACGTATGAGCACTTCTGCAGCTAAAATCACCTACACATTGACCGATGAAGCACCCATGTTGGCAACGTATTCATTTTTGCCCATCGTTCAGTCGTTTGTGAAGAGCGCGGGCATTGCCGTTGAGACAAAAAACATTTCTCTCGCATCTCGCATCTTGTCCGTTTTTGCAGATCACCTCAACGAGAATCAGCGCGTTGTAGATGCCCTCTCTGAAATGGGTAAAATGGCGACCACACCGGAAGCGAATATCATTAAAACACCAAATATCAGTGCCTCCATTCCCCAATTGAAAGAGGCCATTGCTGAACTTCAAGCTCAAGGATATGCGATTCCATCTTATCCTGACGTACCCGATACGAATGAAGAGAAAGCAGCACGTGCAAGCTACGATAAAATCAAAGGAAGTGCGGTAAATCCTGTTCTTCGCGAAGGGAACTCGGAC
>CAMBMC010000128.1 GCA_945868555.1 Chitinophaga pinensis
AATCGTAGTTGAGGCGATGGCGATGCCAGAAGCGAAAGGGGCGTTATCATAAGCATATTGCTCAGTACCAGTAGCTCCGCAACCGGCAACGGTTCCCCCTTTGGTGATGTACAACGAATTCGTTCCTGTTGTACTTGGTCCATTGCCCGCACAGGTATTTCGAATCCAAGCGTTCGGAGCAAGGTCTCCAGAAAAGGTCCAATCGGAAATCGATGACTCAAATGTATTGGAATACAAGGTGGCTTGACTGGAGACGGTCAAACAAACCATAGTCAAAATGGAAAGCAGATAGTATTTACGCATGAGTAAACAACATTTTTAGTAAAGAACGGTAAAGATAACTCAAGGAAAGGGTTTCTGTTCAGTCCAAAACACTAGCTTTTCAACAATTTATATTTAGTCAATTGCGAGGAATCAACATTCGCCTGACCAATAACTTTTTAATGACGACGTTTTTGAAGCAATTAGTGCGTGTATTTTCGCAAAAAAGAAAAAATGAAGACGATTGGAATTATCTGTGGTGGGTTTTCTTCGGAGTGGGAGATTTCCATGAAAAGTGCGCTTACCATTCAGGACAATTTCCCTGCTGAATACAGAGTTTTTCGGATTTTATTGAACCATCAAGGATGGTTTGCCTTGCACAAGGAGGAACGTATCCCATTGGACTTAAATACCATGACTTTTCAGCTGAATGGTGCCGTAAAGCTGGATGCGACCATCGTTTTTATTCATGGAGACCCAGGTGAAAATGGAAAGGTGCAGGCCTTTCTTGACATGATGAACATTCCTTGCATCAATTCGGGACCACTCGCATCTGCACTTTCATTCGATAAATGGTATTGCAATCAATTCTTGCATAATTTCGGATTTAAGATTGCAAAATCTGAATTGTTGACAGAGTTAAACCGGTTGACTCCAGAAGAATTGGTTCAATCGCTCGGATTGCCGATGTTTATAAAACCAGCAGATTCCGGTTCGAGTTACGGGATTTCGAAGGCGAAAACACTTCAAGATATTGAGCCATCGCTTGAAAAGGCATTCGCCGAAGGTCGAACCGTGGTCGTTGAGTCTTTTTTAGATGGGACAGAGGTAACCTGTGGGGTTTATCGTCGGGCCGAAGGTGTTTATGCCTTGCCGCTCACTGAGATTGCCTCTGAAAATGAATTCTTCGATTACGAGGCCAAATACTTAGGAAAATCTAAGGAAATAACACCAGCAAGAGTTTCTGATGCAGTGCGCATGGAGGTGCAAAAGCAAGCCAAAAGAATTTATGATTTACTGCAATTGAAATCGGTGGCGCGCATTGATTTTATGGTAGTAAATGATGTGCCCCATGTTATAGAAGTGAATACAACTCCAGGTTTTTCATCAGCGAGCATCGTTCCGCAAATGATTGAATGTGACGGAAATACAATCACCGAGTTCTGGCGAGAAATCATGTCGATTGAATTGCCTCAATAAACAGCAAGAGCGTTTAGGATCTGTTCAATCTTCGCTGTAGCTTGACTGCTACTGCCATTGAAATTGTTGATGGTGATCGCAAAGGCAATTTTCTTTCCCGATTTTGAGTTGACATATCCGGAGTAAGATTTAATTCTATTCATTGTGCCACTTTTCGCAAGTACTCTTCCTTCTCCAGCTTGACCATTGCACAACCCAGTCAAGGTACCCGATTTTCCTGCCACAGGCAATGTGCTCAAGTAGAGCGTGTAATTCTTTGAGCTGTTCATGGCTTTCAAGAGCGTACAAAAATGTGTCGCGCTGATGCCATTTGATCGCGACAAGCCACTCCCATCTTTCAAGAAGAGCCCTGTAAATGAAACTTTTGTGCTCCAGTATTTCTCCAACTGCTTCAGACCTTCTTCGGTACTTCCTTTTCCACTTAATTTATAGCCGATAAGGCAAAGTAAACCTTCTGCAAAAAGGTTAATGCTCTTCATGTTTGTGAGTGTGGCTATTTCCTTTACCCGTTGACCTTTGTGGGTCAAGACAAGTGAAAATCCACTGCCATATTTTGTGCCTTGGATCAGGTCATCTCTTCGAACTCCTTTATATCCTTTTGAGATTTTGATACCGGAATTTTCCAATGCCGTTGCCAATTCATACGCTAGTTGAATTTCTGGATCGGGAACACTTCCTTTTACTTCAAACCCTGCTCTTCCGGATGGAAGCGATCCAGTTGCAAAGCGGTCCATAGAGTAGGGAGCGCCAAAAATGTAGGATTGGTCATCATCAATAGCGGCAGATTTAACATAGTTGTGGAAGGTCATGCCAGGTACGGTGGGTGACATAGAAATAATTTCTGTAGGGCTGCCCGCCACACCTGTTTTGAACGAGAAACGAATCGCATTGTCAAAAACACAAATACCAGAAGGGCCTGCACCATAATAATTTCCCATGTCATTCCAACTCCAACCATCGGGAATACCCCCGTAGCCAAATTCAGATCCATCAGCGATGATGCTGCCCGAAATGCTTTTAATCCCCATTTTTTTTAAGGTGTCAACCCATGCTGCGAGAAAGTCGCGTTCATGCCCACTTTCATTAAAAAATCGACTACCCAAGGTCATGTCTCCACCCCCTCGAATCCAAATGTTCCCGTCCAATCTTCCATCTTTAGAAATTGACCCCTCAAGGTAAATGCGTGTTTCAGGGCGGTAATCTGCCCCTAAAACCTCAATGGCCGTTGCGGTAGAAAACAGTTTTGCTGTTGAGGCAGTTGGAATGGACATGTTCGAATTGTTTGAGCCAATTTCACTCCCTGTGGCAAGGTCAATGGCACAAAAGGAAAAGCTTGCCCCCACCATGTCTTGGCTTTTGGCGATTTGATTTACGATGACTTGAACTGAATTTTGACCAAAGCCAAGATGGCAATGAAAAGTTAGCAATAAAAGCAGGAATTTTTGTAATTTCGCAGGCATTCGTTTTTGAAGCTAAATTCAACA
Organism: Chitinophaga pinensis; assembly: GCA_945868555.1. GTDB lineage: Bacteria > Bacteroidota > Bacteroidia > Flavobacteriales_D > Crocinitomicaceae > M0103. The sequence goes on from CAMBMC010000128.1 coordinate 2,946, forward strand.
TTTGGGCGCAATATATGGATGATTTGGAAATTAATTTTCAACACATTACGAAGGATAAGACAGATTCATCAAAAAAATAAAGTGCACGCTTCAATGGAAGTAAAAGAAAAAATTCGAGTATTGCGCATTATCAATCGCTTCAATATTGGGGGACCAACCTATAATGCAGTATTTTTGTCGCGTTACCTATCGGATGATTTTGAAACGCTTCTAGTTGGAGGATTACCCGAAGAAGGAGAGTCTGACTCTTTGCATATTGCGGCAGAATACAATGTTGAACCTCTGCTTATTCACGAAATGAAGCGTGAACCATCGTTTAGCAGCGATCGCCAAGCGTATAAGCGCATTCAACAAATCATTGAAGAATTTCAGCCCCACATTGTGCACACGCATGCCGCCAAGGCCGGAGCTTTAGGCCGACGTGCAGCGAAAAAAATGAAGGTGCCTGTCATCGTACATACCTTTCATGGACATGTTTTTCATTCTTATTTTGGGAAATTTAAAACTACATTATTTAAGTATATCGAACGCTCGTTGGCAAAGAATTCAACGGGGATCGTTGCAATCTCTGAAATTCAAAAACAAGAACTTTCTGGCATTCACCGCATTTGTTCACCCGATAAAATTTCGGTCATCAATTTGGGCTTCGACTTAGAGAAATTTCATGAAAACCGCGAGGAAAAACGAAAGCTCACCCGCAAGGAATTTGCGATTTCAGACGATGAGGTGGCGGTTGCCATCATCGGCAGGTTTGCTTCAGTGAAAAATCACAGCATGTTTTTAGATGTTGTGGAGAATGTATCTCGGCAAACGTCAAAAAAAGTTCGATTTTTTATCGTTGGCGATGGCACAGAGCGCATGGCTATTGAACAACGGATTTCCTCCATGCAATTATCTGAGAATATTCACGTTGAAATGACTTCTTGGATCAAAGACATCAGTGCATTTAATCCAGGAATGGACATCATCTGTTTGACATCCTTGAATGAGGGCACGCCGGTAAGTTTAATTGAAGCGCAGGCCTCTGGAGTTGCGGTAGTGTCAACGGATGTCGGTGGAGTTCGCGATATTCTTTTAGAAGGTGAAACCGGTTTCGTAACACCACTCAATGATGTTGAGATGTTTACTGAAAAACTAGTTGAATTGGTGGAAGATGAAAAAAAACGCGAAAAAATGTCACAAAATGGATGGAACTTCGTAGAAGCCAAATTCAGTTACAAAACACTGGTTGCCAATATGGAAAGTTATTACAGGGAATTACTAAAATCAACCAACAAAATATGAGTCGTTCATTAGCTCTAATTTTTACGATAGTTTCGTGCGGGATCTTCCTCACATCGTGCGGAGTAAACAGCAATTTGATGTTTAAATCTCCTCAGGGCGAGCACGCCACTGCAGATTCAATTCCAATGGCACCATCGAAAGAGTATCAAATATCCATTGATGATAAAATCACATTTACACTTGCACCCAATAATGGTACAAAGATGATTGAATCGATGGGGGGTGTTTCTCAAGGTGCAGCTGGTGATAAGTCTTCTCAAGAATTTTTAGTGCGTGCCCCGGGAGTCATAGAGATTCCTGTGCTGGGTGAGGTTTATGTGATGGGTTTAACCATAGCACAATGCGAGGACACTTTAGAACATTATTTTTCCAATCAATACAGAGACCCCTTTGTGCAAGTAAAAGTCACCAACCAGCGCGTGATTGTTTTCCCAGGAGGAGGAAGCGATGCAAGTGTGATCCCACTAAGCAACAACAATACAACCTTAATGGAGGTCATCGCACAGGCGGGAGGGATTGCCGAGCGAGGCAAGGCCGAAAGCGTCAAGTTGATGCGCAAAGAGAATGGGGTAAGAAAGGTTTACAATATCGACTTATCCACCATCGAAGGACTCAAATACAGTGACATGATTGTTCAAGCAAATGATTACATCTATGTTGAACCAAAAGCAAATTTAGTAAGGGGGGTATTGGCTGAGTTTACACCTATAATCACAGGAATATCGAGTCTCTTTTTGATTTTCACCATATTTCAAAAATTCTAGAAACTTGAACAAGAAAAGTATCATCATCAACAAGGATTTCGATCCAATTATTCTTGGAACGGTGCTGAGACGCAATTGGTGGTGGCCAATTGTTTTTATTGGCTTATTTTCCACCTTGGCTTATTTCTTCTTGCGCTACACGAAACCAGTATATGAATCTTCTATGATGATTCAATTGGACAATGAAGACAATGCAGCTGAGGTGCTTTCAGTAAAAAACATCAACATCAAAGAGGATATTTCATCAGATGTTGAATTGATGCGTTCTCAGTTCATGTTTGAAAGAGCAATTCAGAGAATCAATTACAATGTCAGTATTTTTTCAAAAGGTAGTGTGTTGACCGAAGAAAAGTTCAACTCATCGGAGTTGAATATTTTACCCTACGCACTGAAGGATTCTAGCTTAATTGGTGTTCAAATATTTATTCAATTCGACGGGAAATTTGTATTGTTGAAGTACAACCACAATGGTAGAGAGAATCTATTGAAGGGCTTACTCAATGAGCACATTCAAAACAGGCACTTAGATATTGTCGTAAAGTCGTCCAATCCAACGGAATTGAAAGCTGATGCGGAAGAAAATGAACTTTATTTTACATTCAATAGTATTCAATCATTTGCATCGCGTTATTTGTCCTCGCTTCAAGTTGTTCCTATCGATCCTGTTGCAAAGACCATCCAAATTACGTTTCGAGGCAACAATGCACAGATGTGTCATGATATTGCCTTGGCGGTGGCTGAAGAATACATTGAATATACGGACGAGGAAAAACAACGAGGGTCCGAAAATATTCTTTTGTTTATAGACCAACAACTTGATTCATTGGTTGGCGAGTTAAGAAATTCAAAGGATAGTTTGATGTATTTTCAACGGAAGAGCAATATGCCCGATCCAGAAGCGCAGGGAACGACACTATCAACGAGCATAACGAAATTGCAAGATGAATCTCTACTCTTGGATGATGAAATTCGCTCACTTAATTCGGTTGCAAGGAAACTGAAAAGTGACCCAAATCGGCTTGATGTTTACCGCATTTTGCCTGAAATGCTCGGCAAGAGTTATGAGCAATCACTCTCCGTTCAGGTCAGTCAACTGCACGAACTGCTTGAGAAAAAAGAAGATTTGTTGTATCAAATAACCCCTGAAAGTGCAGAGTTGAAATCACTCGAATCAAGAATTCAATTAAAATTAGGCAATGTTAGAAGAAGTGTCGCAGTTATTTTAGACCGCTTGTCTGATCAAAGCAGGAATTTGAAGGACAAGATAAGTAAATTCAATGCTGATTATTTCGATTTGCCTGAAAAGAAAATGGAATTCAGTCGCTTGCAGAATGTACAAGAGTTGAACGAAAAATATTACTCCTTACTGACCGAACGAAAAGTATTGTACGCCATATCTGATGCGGGGTATTCATCAAACAACCGCATTCTCTCTCGTCCCATAGTGAATGCCAATCCTGTTTCGCCAAATCGCAAACTGATCTATTCAACGTTTGTCATGTTTGGATTCATCATTGGCATTGCGATTTTGTTTTTCCGTTATCTCACATTCAACGAAATCAATATGTTGGATGATTTGAAAAAAATATTGCCAGAACAAGCAACAATTTTAGGGGGTGTGCCATTGACAAAAATGAAAATGGAACATTCGCAAATCGTGGTTGGCGATTCCCCGAAATCAATGCTCGCTGAATCCATGCGTAAGATCCGTACAAACTTAAGTTATATTCACCCGAACTACCAAACCATTGCGATTTCTTCCTCCATTTCAGGCGAAGGAAAAACATTTATCGCGTTAAATCTTGCAGGTATTATTGCTCTTTCTGGTAAACGAACCATCGTTTTGGATCTCGATTTGCGCAGACCAAAAATTCACTTGGGTTTTGATGTGGCAAACGAGAGGGGAATGAGCGGATTGATTGTGAATCAATA
>CAMBMC010000129.1 GCA_945868555.1 Chitinophaga pinensis
CACTGCTCGAACTGTGAAGATGTGCTACGGACTTGATCCATTGGTGTCGCCTGAAGCAGTTGCAATGAAGGTAATCGAAGGAATTTATGATGGCGTGTCTACAACGGATCTTGACAATCTCGCGGCTGAGGTGGCTGCAGCAAAGACAATTGACCACCCCGATTATGCTTTGTTGGCGTCGCGCATAGCTGTATCTAACCTTCACAAGGAAACGAAGAAAAGTTTCTCTGAGGTTATTGAGGATATGCATGCATACATCGACCCGAAAACTGGCCAGAAAGCGGCTTTGATCGCTGACGATGTGCACAAAATCATTATGGACAACAAAGAGTTGTTGGACTCAAGCATTATCTATGACCGTGATTTCCGATATGACTACTTCGGATTCAAGACATTGACGCGTTCATACCTAATGAAGCTGGAGGGTGTCATTGCGGAGCGTCCACAACAAATGTTGATGCGTGTTGCCGTTGGGATCCACAAGGCAGATGTAGCAGCAGCAATCAAGACCTATAACTTAATGTCCGAAGGATGGTTCACACATGCAACACCAACATTGTTCAATTCAGGGACACCAAAACCACAAATGTCGTCTTGTTTCCTATTGACAATGAAGGAAGATAGCATCGAAGGGATTTACGACACCCTGAAGTCATGTGCTCAAATTTCACAATCTGCAGGAGGTATTGGCTTGGCCATACACAATATCCGCGCAACAGGTTCATACATTAAGGGGACAAATGGAACGTCAAACGGTATTGTACCTATGTTGCGTGTGTTCAACGATACAGCACGTTATGTTGATCAAGGTGGAGGAAAGCGCAAAGGCTCATTCGCCATCTATATGGAGCCTTGGCATGCAGATGTCTTCGATTTCTTGGATTTGAAAAAGAACCATGGCAAAGAAGAATCGCGTGCACGTGACTTGTTTTTTGCCCTATGGATTCCAGATTTATTCATGCAACGCGTGAAAGACAATGGAGATTGGACCTTGATGTGTCCGCACGAATGTCCTGGATTGTCAGATACACATAGCGCAGAGTTTGAGAAGTTGTACTTGAGCTATGAAGCAGCTGGAAAAGGACGCAAGACCATCAAAGCACAAGACTTATGGTTTAAAATTCTAGAATCTCAGATCGAGACGGGCACGCCGTATATGCTATATAAAGATGCCGCTAATGCGAAATCAAACCAGCAAAATCTTGGAACAATCAAGTCGTCCAACTTGTGTACAGAAATCATGGAATATACAGCGCCAGATGAGGTGGCAGTATGTAACTTGGCATCACTGGCACTTCCAAAATATGTGACTGAAGACGGGAAATTCGACCACGACAAATTGTTTGAGGTTACCTACCAAGCGACCTTGAACCTAAACAAAATCATTGACGAGAACTTCTATCCAATTGAAGAGGCCCGCAACTCAAACCTTCGCCACCGTCCAATCGGATTGGGTGTACAAGGCTTGGCAGATACATACATCATGCTGGGGTATCCGTTTGAGTCGGACGAGGCACGCGCATTGAATAGAGAGATTTTCGAAACAATCTACTATGCGTCAATGACGGCATCAAAAGACTTATCGAAGGTAGAGGGACCATACGAATCATTCAAAGGTTCACCTGTGTCGAAAGGGATTTTCCAATTTGACATGTGGGGTGTAACACCAACGTCACGCTGGGAATGGGATGTGTTGAAAGAAGAAGTACAAAAATATGGTGTACGCAACTCTTTGTTGTTGGCCCCAATGCCAACTGCGTCAACAGCTCAAATCCTCGGAAACAACGAATGCTTTGAACCATATACATCAAACATTTATACACGTCGCGTGCTTTCAGGTGAGTTCATCATTGTGAACAAACACTTATTGAAGGACTTGGTGCGTGAAGGATTGTGGAACAAAGACATGCGTCAAATGATCATGCAAGCCAACGGATCCATTCAAGACATCAATGAGATTCCACAACGCTTGAAGGATTTGTACAAGACAGCTTGGGAGATTTCACAAAAAGCAATCATTGACCAAGCAGCAGACCGTGGAGCATACATTTGCCAGTCTCAATCATTGAACATCTTCATGGAAAATGCAAACTTCGGTAAGCTGACATCTATGCACTTCTACGGATGGGAAAAAGGATTGAAAACAGGAATGTATTACTTGCGCACAAAAGCAGCAACTGACGCAATCAAGTTCACGATAGATAGAAAAGTGGAAGAAGTTCCAACTGCCCAATCAATCGAAGAGAACCAAGCAGCCATCGCATGCTCTCTGGACGACCCAGAGAACTGTGAAATGTGCTCTGGCTAGAAGCTGCGACAAAAGTACGCCCCGAGATGAATCACGGGGCTATTAAACGGAAATCCGACGAAGCCTAGGCGGGCATTGGCTAGAAGCTGCCAATTATGTAAAAAAATAAAATGGCACAAGCCCGGGCATTCACTCGGGCTTTGTGTTTCTGCATAAAGCATACCGGGAGGAGTGCAATCGGGCCCCGAAGTATCGGGACAAGATGCGAGATTGAGTGTGAAGCTTCGAATACCTCATGGCAAGAGGTGAAGTAAATCAAAATGAGAGTGGAAAGTGAGAGCGCTTCGCTCAGCTCAATGAATCAATGATACAACACCCAAAATTAAGCGAATTTGGTCGATAGGCTCAAATTGTATGGTGTTTCTGAGACGTTTATTGATACCCCTCTTTTTTTAATTCCTCATCGACAAGCTCCAACTCCTTAAAAAATTCCTCCCCGAAGGCGCGAACGATAGGCGCTTTCAGGAAGCGATAGACGGGAACATTGAGCGACTCACCGCAAGCACAAGCAGGTTCGCAAACTGACCATTCGTTGTAATTTAAGGCAACAGTATCGTCAAATTTTTTGATCCTTATTGGGTAGAGGTGACAAGAAATTGGTTTTAAAAAAGAAACTTTTCCGTCGGCATGCGCCTGTTCGATCGCACACTTGGCGATGCCCTTCTCATCAAAGTTCACAAACACACATTCGGCATCATTCACAAGAGAAGTGACAGCGTCATTGTCCCGATCCATGTAGAAAACGCCAGATTCTTCCACAACCGCGATACCTTCGGGGCGCATGAATGGCTTCACATCGTCGTAAATATTTTCAAGAATGTCCACCTCTTCAAAAGTTAATGGCGCCCCAGAATCCCCTTGAACACAACATGCGCCTTTACAGGCCTGGAGGTCACAGACAAATTTTTTCTCAAAAAGTTGGGTGGAAACTATCTTATTCTCGATTTCTACTAACATTATTTTTTTGTCAAATTTCAGAAAAAAGAAGCGTGTTTCTCATGAAATTCGTTGGAAATGTTGGATTTCAGAAATATCGTTGTATATTTGTGCCACATTTGGAGACAACATTATAGAACGAGGGGACGAAAGTCCCCTCTTTTTGTCAAGTATGATTGCTAAGAAAAAAATACAAGAATTGGCTGAGGAGCGTATGACGCACTTGGGGAATGGTCTGTACATCGTAGAACTTACGGTGTCACCATCCAATGTCATTCACATGGAAATTGATAAGGCGATGGGAAATGTGAGTGTTGAGGATTGCATGTCAGTTTCTCGTAACATTGAGCACAACCTTGATCGTGAAGAGCAAGATTTCGAGTTGCATGTGTCGTCAGCTGGACTTGACAAGCCATTACGCGTATTGGCGCAGTACGAGAAAAATGTTGGGCGTGATTTAAAACTTGTCTTGGTCAACGGAACCAAAATGCTTGGAAAGCTTGTTGAATGTTCCGATAAAGGAATCGTAATCGAGCAGGAGAGAATAGAAAAGATCGAAGGAAAAAAGAAGAAAGAATTGGTGGTGGATAGATCAAACCACCTGTTTAGTGAAATAAGAGAAGCAAAAATTATCATTACATTTAAATAAACAGCGAATATGAACAGCCTTGAATTAGTTGAATCGTTCTCGGAATTCAAAGAATTGAAAAGCATCGACAAACAAACGATGCAGCACGTGTTGGAAGACGTTTTCCGCGCGATGTTAAAAAAGAAATTCAATACGGACGAGCACATTGACGTTATCGTGAACATCGATAAAGGAGACGTACAGATATTCTTAAACAAAGAAATCGTTGATGACGGTGAGGTTGAAGATCCTAACACGGAGATTGCCTACTCGGATGCCATCAAGATTGAGCCAGATTTTGAAATCGGTGAGGAAGTAACGGAAGAATTTAAATTCGGTGATTTCGGTCGTCGAAATATTCTCTCTCTGCGTCAAAACTTGATTTCTCGCATCATGGAACTTGAAAAAGACCATTTGTACAAGAAATACAAGGAACGTGTGGGTGAAATCATCACGGGTGAGGTATATCAAGTATGGAAGAAAGAAATCATGGTATTGGACGACGAGGGCAATGAGCTCATTCTTCCAAAATCAGAACAAATTCCATCTGATTACTTCAAAAAGGGTGAATCAGTGCGTGCAGTGGTCGCGAAAGTAGACATGCGCAACAGCTCACCAGTCATTATTCTTTCTCGAACAGCACCAGAATTCTTGGAGCGTTTGTTTGAGTTGGAGGTTCCTGAGGTGTTTGATGGTTTGATTACCATTAAGCGAATTGTTCGTGAGCCAGGAGAACGAGCGAAAGTAGCAGTAGAATCGTATGACGACCGCGTTGATCCAGTAGGAGCTTGTGTTGGGATGAAAGGTTCTCGAATTCACGGCATCGTTCGTGAATTGAGAAACGAAAACATTGATGTCATCAACTTTACAAACAATGCACAGTTGTTGATTCAACGCTCACTTTCACCAGCGAAGATTACATCGATTGAAATCAATGAAGAAGACAAGCGCGCTAAGGTGTTCTTGAAACCAGATCAGGTGTCTTTGGCGATTGGGAAAGGTGGAAATAACATTAAGCTTGCAGGCAGATTGTCGGGTTATGAACTCGATGTGTACCGAGATGGCGAAGTAGATGTTGAGGATGTAGACTTGGAAGAATTTGGCGATGAAATCGATAGCTGGATTATCGATGAATTGAAAGCGATTGGTTGCGATACAGCAAAATCTGTGTTGGAAATCGGGATCGTTGACTTGGTGCAGCGCACCGATCTTGAAGAGGAAACAATTCAAGAAGTATTCAGAATTTTACGGGCTGAATTTGAATAAATTCCCCCAATTTAACGAATAGATTACGCATACAATACTATGGCAGGAAAACCAATAAGATTAGGAAAAGCAGCAGGCGAACTCAATGTTGGGGTAGCTACGCTCGTTGAATTCCTCGAATCTAAAGGCGTAAAGATTGAAAATAACCCGAACACCAAATTGGAGTCGGAGCATTATGATATTCTGCAGAAAGAATTTGCGGATGATCAAACGCTGAAAGAACAATCCAAAGGTTCAGTTCTCCGCAGAGAAAAGCGTGAGACAATTTCAATTCGGGATTCTCGAGCTGAGGAAACTGTACCTGCAAAGGATTCAGAAGAGCCAGCTGCTGCACCAGCACCAATAGAAGTGCCAAAGGTTGAGATCGTTCCCGAACCCACTGTGGTCGTTGAAGCGCCAAAGCCAGAGCCAGCACCTGAGGTAGTGCCTGAAAAGCCTGTAGTGATCGAGCCTGAAACGGTAAAGGTTCAAGTCGAATCTGAAGTCAAAGTGATTAGAACAATCGATTTGAATCAATTCAATAAGCCGAAGCATGAACCGAAAAAGGAGCCTGTAGCACCACTAAAAGCGCAGGTAAAACCAGTGCCATCGGTACCGGAAGAAAAGTCGGCACCGAAGGAAATTGAAACGATTCGTGTTGAACGGAAGGTACTTACTGGACCAACTGTTCTTGGACGGATTGAATTGCCTATGGAGAGACCTAAAACGTCCTCAAAACCACACGATGAATCTGCTGAAGCGCGCAAAAAACGCAAGCGCATCAAAAAGGTGGACACGCCAAATCCAGGCGCTGGAAACACTGCCAACACGCCCAATGCAGGTGGTTCACAACAAAAACCAGGTGTTAAAAAACCAGCAGGAAAATTTGATAAACCTGAAATTAAGGAGCGTGATATCCAAAAGGAAATTAAAGATACCTTAGCTCGCCTTTCAACACAAGGTGGAAAGTCGAAAGCCTCAAAAAATAGACGTGCGAAACGCGACAACGTAGCGCAACGCCGTCAAGAAGAACAGATGGCAGCTGAAATGGATGAAAAAATCCTGAAGCTGACAGAATTCGTGACAGTATCGGAATTGGCCTCTATGATGAGCGTTCAACCAACACAAGTCATCTCAGTATGTATGTCCCTCGGGATCTTTGCGTCGATCAACCAACGACTTGATGCCGAAACAATTCAAATTGTGGCCGATGAATTTGGCTACGAAACAAACTTCGTTAGTGCTGAAGTGCAGGAATCGATTCCCGTGCAAGAGGATAGCGAGGAACAATTGGAAGCCCGTCCACCAATCATCACGGTGATGGGACACGTTGACCACGGTAAGACATCCTTGCTCGATAAAATTCGTAATGCAAATGTAACCGAAGGGGAAGCTGGAGGAATCACGCAGCACATTGGTGCATACTCAGTGACCTTGAAAGAAGGCCAAAAACTGACTTTCCTCGATACACCAGGTCACGAAGCCTTTACAGCGATGCGTGCACGTGGTGCGCAAGTGACCGATGTAGCGATCATCATCGTTGCTGCGGATGACGATGTGATGCCACAAACGAAAGAAGCCATCTCCCACGCGCAAGCTGCAGGAGTACCGATGATTTTTGCCATCAATAAAATAGATAAGCCTGGAGCAAACTCTGAACGCATCCGTGAACAACTTTCACAAATGAACATCCTTGTGGAAGATTGGGGAGGAAAATACCAGTGTCAGGAAATTTCCGCGAAGAAAAACCTCAATATTGATGCTTTGCTCGTCAAAGTATTGCTTGAGGCAGAAATGTTGAAC
>CAMBMC010000130.1 GCA_945868555.1 Chitinophaga pinensis
ATTGAAATCATCAACAATGTACAAACAGTAAGAAGTTGAGCAAAAATTAAAAGGATTTGTACTATTTAAAACACACTGAAGATCCTTCGATTCCAATGGATTATTAAAAATTTGGCCACTCGTTTTTGGTTTTAGCTGATCCATAAAAACGATTTTGAACGATTCCCCCTTTGCCGAATAGATCATTTCAGAAATGCCGCTTGTAATAATAGGTGCCGTTTTCATTGCGTTATGAAAAGGATCTTCGTACAGCACGTAAGAATCATCTGAGTATTGCAGAAAAACTGAAGTGATTTTTCCATTTTCTACTCGAACTTTTCCGCGGTAACAGCCCATTTTTTCTTTGTTAAAAAAGCAAATCACTACATTTTTATGCATGGCATCAGGAACCACATTCGCCCCACGTTCAGCAAATGCTTTTTCTAACTTTAGGAAGCAATCAGATTGAGAATGGGCTAAAAACAGATGCCCGATGAATAAAATAGTAAGCAGCAAACCTCTATGCATAGTCCAATTTTACGGGGTTCACCCTGATTTCAAATATAAGAAGAATCGCAGAAATCCTCATATCGACTGAAATATTTAATTTTGATAAAAATTCAACGTCATGCGCACTTTACAAATTGCAGACCATTTTTCTGAAGCCGCTTCTGTTCTCGCAGCATTTAGCACTACTGAAAATTTCGAGAAAATTGAACGCGCAGGCGAGATGATGCTTACATCCATTCGTGGTGGTGGCAAAATCATTAGCTGCGGAAATGGCGGTTCCATGTGCGATGCCATGCATTTTGCAGAGGAGCTCACCGGGCGATATAGAGAAGATCGTCAAGCACTTCCTGCACTTTCAATTTCTGACCCTAGTCACATGAGTTGCGTTGGCAATGATTATGGATATGCTCATGTGTTTTCGCGCTATTTGGAAGCCATTGGCAACAAAGGAGATGTTCTTCTGGCAATCTCTACCTCAGGGAACTCTAAAAATGTATTGAATGCCATCGAAGCGGCGAGAAAAAAAGGGATGTTCATCGTTGGACTAACAGGAAAAGATGGCGGAAAAATGGCCTCCTTGTGCGATGTGGAAATTCGTGCACCGCACAGTAAGTTTGCTGACCGTGCTCAGGAGATTCACATCAAGGTGATTCATTCCTTGATTGACCACATAGAAGAACGCTTTTCAACAGATTCAGAAAACCGTTGATATCTTTTCATAACGGGGATAAAAATCAATGAGTAAGACAGATAAAATGGCTAATTTTACACCTTCGATTCGTATTTAATCGATATAATGATTAGTCCCGATCTACAATCAACCGTAAAAAGCATTTTTTCCGCCTATTTGGAACAAAATGGTCACCGAAAAACACCGGAACGGTTCGCTATACTCGAAGAGATTTACAATTATCAAGGACATTTTGATGTAGAATCGCTCTATATTAAGATGAAAAATCAAAATTATAGGGTTTCAAGAGCAACACTTTACAACACCATAGAACTGTTGTTGGCATGCAACCTTGTGCGAAAGCATCAATTTGGAAAGAACATCGCTCAATTCGAAAAATCTCATGGTTCCAAGCAGCACGATCACCTCATTTGCACCGACACAGGAGAAGTAATCGAATTTTGTGACCCACGTATCCAAAGCATTAAAGCAACCATTGAAGAAGTTTTTGGTGTCAAAATTCAGCACCATTCTCTCTATTTTTATGGGGTGAAAAAGTCTGAAAACGATTTACCTAACTAAGCATGAGTATCACATTTACGGTCGATCAGCACCACAAATATCAAGTTATATCGCTCAAAGGAAAATTAATGCACGATGAGGATATGGCTTCACTGCAAACGGCACTCTCTAGTGTATTGGAGCAAAAAGAACAACGCATAATCTATAATTTGGAGCACCTCGAACAGATGAATTCATCTGGACTGAATTTCATCATTAGATCGCTGACCAAAACACGCATCAATGGGGGTGACTTGTGCATTTGTAAAGCGCAAGGCAATGTAGCGACATTGTTGACCATCTCTAAAGTGAACGAAGTAATAACTGTATATGGCAATCTTGAAGAGGCCATTCATCATTTGAATTAACACATTATGAAAGTAGATGTCTTGCTAGGACTGCAATGGGGTGACGAAGGAAAAGGAAAAATTGTCGATGTAATTACCCCGAACTACGATATTATCGCGCGCTTTCAAGGTGGGCCAAATGCAGGACACACCTTAGAATTCGAAGGGATAAAGCATGTTTTGCACACCATTCCATCGGGCATTTTCCGTGAAGGTGTCATTAACCTCATTGGAAACGGTGTGGTCATTGATCCTGTCGTTTTTCAAAAGGAAATGGAGAAATTGAAGCCTTTTGGCTTTGACATACGGGCACGACTTGTGATTTCCAAAAAGGCGCACCTCATCCTTCCTACGCATCGTTTGCTCGACGCTGCCTCTGAAACAGCGAAAGGAAAAAATAAGATCGGTTCAACACTTAAAGGAATTGGCCCGACATACATGGACAAAACCGGACGAAATGGATTACGTGTCGGGGATATTTTTTCTCCGAATTTCAACGAAAAATACGATGCCTTGGTGGAAAAACACCTTGGAATATTGAAACATCATGAAGGATTCACTTATGACCTTGCTGAACTTGAAGGACCATGGATGGAAGGCATTGAACTATTGCGTGGACTTATTGCTGTGGACAGCGAACATTACCTCAATGAAGCCTTGAAAAGTGGGAAACGTGTATTGGCTGAAGGAGCGCAAGGCACCATGCTCGACATCGACTTCGGAACGTATCCATTCGTCACCTCATCAAATACGGTAACTGCCGGTACCTGCACAGGACTTGGCATTGCTCCACAAAAAATAGGGAAAGTCATTGGAATCTTTAAAGCATATTGCACCCGAGTTGGTAGTGGACCATTTCCTACAGAATTATTGGATGAAGTAGGTGATTCTATTCGCAAGGAAGGCAATGAATTTGGTTCTACAACAGGACGTCCTCGCCGCTGTGGTTGGGTAGATTTGCCGCAATTGAAATATGCCATTATGATCAATGGGGTTACAGAATTGAGTATGATGAAAGCTGACGTGCTTGGGAATTTTGACACCATTCGCGTGTGTACTCATTACCTCATCAATGGTGAGAAAACTGATCGCTTCCCTTATGATCTCACAGATGTGGAGTTGGTTCCAGTGTATGAAGACTTACGTGGATGGAAAGCTGACCTTACGGGTTTATCTTCTTACGATGACGCGCCAGATGCATTGAAAGAATACGTTTCTTTCCTTGAAGCACAATTGGAAGTGCCTATTTCCGTTGTATCTGTTGGACCCGATCGAAAACAAACATTAAGCAACGAGTGATTCATAGTGGAATAAATAGATTTTTGAAAATTGCGCTTTACACAGGCGCATTTTTTTTCGTATCTTATTTTTCCTATGCTCAAAACAAAATACTCGAATTGTTGCCAGGATCAGAAAAACTTGGTTACAACGAAAAAACGGGTGCTCACCGACTTGTTGGAAGTGTGAATTTCGTGTACCAAGGAAACACCATGTATTGCGATTCTGCGCATTACTTCGACAAATCGGAAGAGGTGAGAGCCTATGGAAATGTGCACATTACCAAGGATGGAATCAACCTTTTTTGTGATTCTCTTTACTACAATGGCAAAACAAAAAAAGCCAAACTTTGGGGTCACGTCAAGGTGCGCGACATGGAGTATAAATTAACCACGGATACTCTTGAATACGATGCGAAGAAAGGAAGAGGAACCTATTTGCACGGGGGTAAAATCGAAAGTATTTCCTCCAATGAGGTACTTACTAGTCGCATCGGTTATATGTACCCCGATTCTAAAAACTTCTTTTTTAGCGGAAAAGTAAAGTACAAAAACGACGATTTAAGCATGTCAACAGATACCTTGCAGTACACCTATTCCAAGCAACTCACCCATTTCTTTGGACCTACCAAAATTGACAAGGGTAAAACACACATGAGCTGTGAAAGTGGTTGGTATAATGTGCAAACGGAGGAAGGAAGTTTAATTAAAAATGCTGAAATTCTCGACTCCACGCGCATCATTCGTGGCGACACACTTCTATATATGCCTAAGATAGGTCGCTCGATTGGTAAAGGTCACGTCTATTATACCGACACCTCCCAACAAATGGTCTTTCACGGAAATTATGCGTATTCCGACGAAAAACAACACATTGCCTACATTACAGGCAATGCCTTGGCAACCAAAGTCCAAAAAGAAGACACGGTATTTATTCATGCCGACACCTTAATGAACATCACAGATAGCATCACAGGTCAAATCCTCACCAAGGGATACCGGGGGGTGAAAATATTTAACCGCAGTGTACAGGCCGTTTGTGACAGCATCTCCTACGATGAAGAAAAAGGGCAAATGCAACTCTTTAAGCAACCGATTATTTGGAGTCAGAATGCCGAGTTGCGTGGAGCCCAAATGACTGTTTGGCTCAGTGATAGTTTAATCCGTTACGTCGAAATCAAGGACAGCGCAACAGCCATAATGGAAATCGATTCAGGGTTCTATTACAACCAAGTGGCAGGTAAACGCATCGATGCCTATTTTAAGAACAACGAACTGATCCGAACAGATGTTGGTGGGAATGCACGCACCATCTTTTATCCCGAAAACGAAGAAAAAACGGATACCACACTGACGGTAAAACGAATGGGAATGAATCGTTTATTTGCCCGAGACTTGCGTATTTATCTCGACAGTGGTGAAATTACAGGCATAACGTATTATGAAAAACCCGATGGCATCTTCTATCCTATGGATCAGATTGATGCGGAAGAACAATTCATTCGTGAATTCAAGTGGACACCTTTAATTCGCCCCAAAGATCCTCTTTCCCTTACACTCCAGGATTGACGTCTTCCTTCTTGTCCCAACGTGCAACACGCTGAACACCTTCCACTTGCTCAAACTTATGCATGAGTTTTTCGAGGTGATCTAAGTCATAGACAAGAACATTGATTTTCCCTTCGAAGATGCCATCCTCCGTTTCGAAAGAGATGGACTTCATGTTCACATTGTACTCCTTTGAGATAATTTCCGTAAGTCTGTTTACAAGCCCAATCTGGTCAATTCCGTTGATACGGATTCCTGCCACTCGTTCAACCATCTCTTGACTGGTCCATCGTGCTTTGAGGCAATGCGTGGCCATTTTAGAGAGTAGATGTTCGGCATTTGGGCAATTGATGCGGTGAATTTTAATTCCCTCGCTCATGGTGATAAATCCAAATACATCATCTCCGGGAATTGGATTGCAACACCGAGCCATTTGGTATTGGATATTTTTAAAATCCTGACCAATGATGATGGTATCTTCCTTTTTATTGATTTTTGGGATGATCTCGTTTTCGTGCCTATCCTTGTTCTGACCCAATTTTTTATCAAACTGAAGCGTGCCTCCATTGTTTTCAATCTCGCGCAATCGCGACAAGTCAAGCTTACCTTTTGCAATTCTAAAATAAAACTCGGTTGTAGAGGATAGACCAAAAAACTTCTCCAAAAACGATATGTTTTCCGGAGAGAAACGGATGTTAAATTGTTTCAATTTCCGTTCTAAAATCTCCTTACCGTCCGATGCGATCGATTTTCGGACTTCATTCAACGAGGATTTAATCTTTTGTTTGGCGCGTGCCGACACCACGAAACGGAGCCATTCATCGTTTGGTTTTTGTTTCGAAGAGGTGATGATTTCGAGCTGATCTCCGCTGTTTAGCTGGTAACTCAGAGGAACAAGTCGATTGTTCACCTTCGCACCAATGCAGCGATCGCCAATGTCCGTATGAATGTCATAGGCGAAATCAAGAATTGTGGATCCAATAGGCAAAACGCGCAATTCTCCTTTCGGCGTAAACACATAAATTTCATCGGCAAAGAGATTCAATTTGAACTCATTAACAAAATCCATCGCGTTTGAATCCGCATTGTCCATCAAGTCGCGAATTTCAGCTATCCAACGGTCAAATTTACTTTCTTCGTTTTTTGATTCCTTGTACTTGTAATGCGCTGCCAATCCTTTCTCTGCAATCTCATCCATCCGCTTAGAACGAATTTGCACTTCCACCCATTTCCCTTGAGGAGACATCACAGTAGTATGCAGTGATTCATAGCCATTGGCTCGGGGGGTTGAAATCCAGTCGCGCAAACGATCGGGATTGGGTTGATAGAAATCTGTGACGATACTGTAGATCCTCCAGCAATTCGATTTTTCCAGTTCTTGAGGGGTGTCCACGATGATTCGAATCGCAAAAACATCATAAATTTCTTCGAAAGGAATCCCTTTGTTGTTCATTTTTCGCCAAATCGACGAAATGGACTTTGTGCGTGCCTTCACATCAAATTCGTATCCTTCTTGCAGCAAGGCCTCTTTGATTGGATGAACGAAACGACGAATGAAGCGATTACGCACATCCTTCGTGGATTTCAAACTCGTTTCAATCTTGCCGTACATTTCTGGCTCGCTGTACATCAATGCAAGATCCTCTAATTCACTTTTCACCGAATACAAGCCAAGTCGATGTGCGAGTGGTGCGTATAAAAATTTCGTTTCGGAAGCAATCTTCAATTGATTATCACTCCGCATACTTCCGAGCGTGCGCATGTTGTGGAGGCGATCGGCCAATTTGATCAAGACAACGCGAATATCATCCGAAATGGTCAAAATCATCTTTCGGAAATTCTCCGCCTGAATCGATGCATTTTCGTCAAATACCTCAGGGATTTTGGTCAGTCCATCAATGATGAGTCGTGCTTTGGCACCAAACAAATCTTCAATATCCTGCAAGGTAATGTGGGTGTCTTCGACGGTATCGTGCAATAAGGCACAGGCAATTGCCGTAGCTCCAAGCCCCATTTCT
>CAMBMC010000131.1 GCA_945868555.1 Chitinophaga pinensis
TTAGGCCCCTTGATCGGTGAGGTAATCGTACAAATGGTCCTCGACGGGGTGGTGTTTTAACCAAGAAGTAATTTCTCCACAATAGGAACATCCGCTGCAGCCCAATCCAAAGCATTCAATTCACTCACATCGAGCCACTTGAAATCGGTGTGTTCTGTCAAGGTGAGTGTGCTATCGGCGCAACTGCACAAAAAAGTATCCATGGTCAAATGAAAGTCGGGGTAGGGGTGCTGAACGGTCGTGAGAAATGCATCGACCGAAATGTCCATGTGCAATTCCTCACGGATCTCACGCATCAACGCTTCGATTTTGGTCTCGCCTTCTTCCACTTTGCCACCGGGAAACTCCCATTTTTCAGAGATGTAAGCGTATTTCGCAGGTCCACGTCGAACGCATAAAATCTTGTGCTCGTGAATAATGACAGCGGCAACAACAGAGATGTGCTTCATGTTCAGATTTCTAGTTCCCCGAAAATAGCAAAAGCATTCCAGGTGACCAGGGATCGGTGGGAAAAACACATCACGTCATGCGTGGTAAAATTTATTTCTAGAATGGAAAAACCATTTATCGACCGATTTCTCAAATTTTAAGGTGAATCATCATGAAAAAAACTGACTTTTTCCTACTTGCACAATGAATCAAGAAACCTATAGATTATTTCAATAGCTTTATAGATATAATCAATTTTAGCAATGGAAAATCCCCGCTAACTTCGCCATCAAACGCGTTAAAAGTAGTTTTTATGAAACATGTAATCTTATCCATCGGTCTTCTTTCGGGCTTACCGAGTATGGCACAGAAAAATTCCGAAAGTCAAGCAAAATGTCCGGTCAATCACGGACAAATGACTGAAACGTCAACGTCCACCAGTTCAGCTGGTCTTGATTCCTTAACTCATACAAAAGGAGGAGGACTCACAAACAGTGATTGGTGGCCAAATCAACTCAACTTGAGTGTATTGCGTCAAAATTCATCTTTGACGAATCCGATGGGACCTCAATTCGACTACCGCGAAGCGTTTGCAAGCTTGGATTATTTCGCACTCAAAAATGAAATCAAAACCTTGTTGACAACTTCTCAGGAATGGTGGCCAGCGGACTATGGTAATTATGGTCCTTTGTTCATCCGTATGGCGTGGCACAGTGCCGGTACATACCGAAGTGGAGATGGTCGAGGTGGGTCATCAGCTGGACAACAGCGTTTTGCGCCACTCAACAGTTGGCCAGACAATGCCAATTTGGACAAAGCACGAAGACTCTTGTGGCCAATCAAACAAAAGTATGGTGCGAAAATCAGTTGGGCCGATTTGATGGTTCTTGCCGGAAATGTGGCCTTGGAATCTATGGGCTTTGACACATTTGGGTTTTCTGGTGGACGTGAAGACGTTTGGGAACCAGAATACGACGTGTATTGGGGATCAGAGAAAAAGTGGTTGGAGGACAAGCGCTATGCGGAAGGACGTAAGCTTGAAAATCCCTTGGCAGCAGTTCAAATGGGCCTCATTTATGTGAATCCAGAAGGTCCAAACGGAAATCCTGATCCACTCGCTTCCGCGAAAGATATTCGTGAAACCTTTGGTCGAATGGGAATGAATGACGAAGAAACAGTGGCACTCATTGCGGGTGGACACTCCTTCGGAAAAACTCATGGCGCAGGTCCAGCAACACATGTTGGAGTTGAACCGGAAGGGGCTGCCATTGAACAACAAGGTTTAGGGTGGAAGAGTACCTACCAAACTGGAAAAGGAAAAGATGCCATCACATCGGGATTGGAAGTGACTTGGACATCCACACCAGCGCAATGGAGTCACGATTATTTTAAGTTCTTATTTAAGTACGAATGGGAGCTGACAAAGAGTCCTGCTGGCGCAAACCAATGGGTAGCCAAGAACGCACCGAACGTCATTCCGGATGCCTTTGACTCAACCTTAAGACACAAACCAACCATGCTGACAACCGATCTTGCCTTGAGATTTGATCCTGTTTACGAAAAGATTTCGCGCAACTTTATGGAAGATAAAAAAGCATTTGAGGATGCATTTGCTCGTGCTTGGTTTAAATTGACGCACCGCGATATGGGACCAAACACAACCTACATCGGGCCTGAAGCGCCGAAAGAAGACCTCATTTGGCAAGATCCTCTTCCTGTAGCAACGAACGAAACGATCAACGCTACGGATGTACAATCCTTAAAAGCAGAAATTTTAAAATCGGGATTGACCATCGGTGAACTGGTGGAAACAGCATGGGCATCTGCATCGACCTTCAGAGGCTCTGACAACCGTGGTGGGGCCAATGGTGCACGCATTTGCCTGGAGCCACAACGCTCATGGGCAGTGAACAATCCAACGCAGTTGAATAAAGTTTTGAAAGCCTTAGAGAAAATCCAAGCCGATTTCAATAAAAAATCGGCTGCAAGAAAAGTTTCCATGGCCGATTTGCTTGTCTTGGCTGGAACTGTTGGCGTAGAGCAAGCGGCGAAAAATGCAGGCAATGCTGTGCAAGTGCCATTCACACCTGGCCGCGTAGATGCCACACAAGCGCAAACAGACATCAAGGGAATGGCAGTGCTTGAACCGAATGCCGACGGATTCAGAAATTACCTGAAAACACAATATACGATTCCAACGGAAGCCTTGCTCGTGGATAAAGCACAATTACTAACCCTAACAGCACCAGAAATGACTGTATTACTTGGGGGAATGCGTATGCTAAACACCAATGTAGACAACTCAACAGCAGGGATGTTCACCGACAAAAAGGACATGTTGACCAATGACTTCTTTGTGAATTTATTGGACATGAACATCGAATGGAAAGCATTTGATGCGACCCAAGAAGTGTTTGTAGGTACTGACAAAACTACTGGAAAACCAAAATGGCATGCTACACGCGCAGATTTAATCTTTGGCTCAAATTCCGAATTGCGTGCCTTGGCTGAAGTGTATGCAAGTGAAGATGCAAAAGTGAAATTCGTGAACGATTTCGTAGCGGCTTGGGTAAAGGTTATGGAGCTTGATCGCTTTGATTTGAGATAACCGAATGTGAATATGGAGCATTGAATATGGAGCATGGAGCATGGAACATAGAGCATAGAACATGGAGCATAGAACATGGATTTAATCATCCTGCAAGTTGAAGTCCATTGTCCATCAGCGGAGCGTTCTATGTTCTATCAGCGAAGCGGTCTATGTTCTATAAGCGCTGCGAGTCTTTTGTCTTAAAGTCTTAATATCCTTAAATCTTAACATCTATAAAATAAAGGTCGGCATTCGTGCTGGCCTTTTTTTATGCGTGTTACAATTCGTCAATTTCCGTGTTAATGATTTGTTAAACGAATTGTCCAACCGCTAAAACTTAAAGCTATGAAAACGCTCATCTTCATTCTTTTTTGTATCACCATTTCATTGTTTGGAACTGCTCAAAGCACAAATTCCAAACCGCAAAAAGAAGCTGTTCTGATTGTAGGTGACCGCGCTCCATCTGAAAATAAAGCGCGCATGGAGGAACTTGCTGTGATTTTGGAAGCGGCCAAGTACAAGGTGTATCGGTTTTACTCGCCCAACAACAAATGGGTTGACATCAAAAAAGCAGCCCTGAATGCCTCCTTTTTTATCTACAACGGTCATGGGACAACGCTAGGTTTGAATAATGGCTTTGGCGGACTTGTGATCAATGAGTTTATTTCTGCCCAGCGCATCGTGGATGAACTTAAGTTTAATCGAAATCCTGTCGTGATTTATCAGTCGGCTTGCGGTGCAGCGGGCACCTCAGAGGGTGATCCCCTAGATATTGGCGTTGCAGAAGCGGCCTTGCGGGTTAGTGAAACCGCGAAACCATTTTTACTGGTGGGCGCCAGCGCCTATTATGCGGACAATTATTATGGCGGGGTGAACGCCTTTCTTCAGCATTTCTTGGCAGGAGAAGCCCTTGGGGCAATCTATCAGGAAATCGCTTCATCCTGGACAAACATCGAAGTGAATCGCGTATTGAACGACAGTGCCCTTGATAGCGATTTGTTCCTTGGTGTCTCTTCAAGCGGTGGAGGAAAAAAAGAAGTCATTACTCAAATAAACGGCAAGCAAGTCAAGAAGTACGAGCAACTGGAGAAAAAGTATTCGATTGCTTTTATCGGTCCGAAAGAGCTTACGGTCAATGATATCCTGTTTGTGGCTAGGCGATGATGGGGTATGCTCGTACTTCGATGGCTTGAGAAAATAATTAGTTACGAATTACGAATTACGAATTATGAATTACGAATTACGAATTACGAATTTTCTTTGGAGCTAAATTCTTAATTGCTTTCGGCATCAAATTCTCTTAGAGATCAAGATATCATGATTTTAAGATGATAAGACTTGAATGCACTTCGAATTTCGAATTGGCTTCGCCATCAAATTCATGTCGAAGCAAAATCAAGTCCTTTAGCGTAGCGGGTCTTTTGTCTTAAAGCGTAGCGGTCCTTTGTCCCTTTCTTCCAAATTGCCTCCGCCACCAAATCCCCGCCTACCGATTGATAGCAAATCCATTTTCATAAATTTGAGTAAGTTCCCATTCGCCGTCATTGTAAAGTGCTCGGGTTTCTCCATTTCCATTGATGAATTTGGTTGAATAAAATACGGTACCATTTAATTTGTAGCTCACATAATCTCCGGTGATCCTTCCACGGTCATAATGAGTAACTTCTTTGAGATTTCCATTGGTATAGTACATGCGGTATTCGCCGTGCAAGGAGTCATTGAGGTAGGTCTGGGTTTCGTAGACTGTTCCGTTATCGCAGCCATAGTTTTCAACATCGTCACGCACCATAACCCAAGGACCTTCGCGCAAACCATCGACATGAAGCCCTTTCAATAAGAAATAGCTTTCTCCATCACCAAAGTCAACGCGATCCAATCTTCGGCAGTAATCGCCATTCAAGATGCCATTTGTATAGTTTTCAATGGAA
This sequence comes from Chitinophaga pinensis, assembly GCA_945868555.1. GTDB lineage: Bacteria > Bacteroidota > Bacteroidia > Flavobacteriales_D > Crocinitomicaceae > M0103. Next base: position 4,948 of record CAMBMC010000131.1, read on the forward strand.
TAAATAGATCCATCTTCCAAAAACTCTTTTTTTGTTCCATGATGCACACCGTCCTTGTATTCGGCGTCAACCCAAATTTTCCCGTCTTTAAAGTAATTGGTGAAATGTTGCACCAATCCATCTTTGAAGGTATACTCGGCGAGAAGTTGGTTTTCGAATACATAACGCGCAGTTCCCGTAAATACTTCATCTTGATAATAGGCTACAGAGCGCAAGGTATCGCAATATCGGGTGCCGACATATATCAAACATCCTTCTTCTCGACAGGTGCTAAAAAGTTCAGTTCCTTCGTTGGCATCGACAAAATAGGCGTTTCCACAGCCCAAGAATAGTTCATCTGTGGACTGGCTAAAGATGGACCAAGTCGTGCTAAAAAGGCAGATAAAAATGAGGTTTTTCATGTTGTTTTGTTTAGTTCAAAATGAGTCAAGGTTGACTGATAAATTGCTTGTAGTTCTGTGGCGTTACGCCAGCAATTCGAAAACTGCTCAGTGTTTTCTCTTGGCTACTAAGAAGTTCCTTGCAATAAGTAACATAATCTTTCTCGTAATAGTCGTAAGACCATTTCATGGATGGATTTTCGGCGACAAGCTTTTCCATAATTTTAATGTCCTCCTTAAAACCTTGCTCCAGGAGGGTAAATGCTACACGGAAGTTTGTATTCTCCATAAGGGCTTTGTGCATGGCTGGTTGGTACTTTGATCCGTAGTCTAAGTACCATGAAATGAAAAGACGAAATTCATAATAGGCAAAATATGTCGGGAGGGATTCCTTGATAAAGTCCAATTTTCGCTTTTCGTTTTTTGCCAACTTTGCTGCTAGAGCTGCGTCAAGTGAAGCTTTTGTCCCATTTCGGTATGCTGAAAATTCATCCATTATTCCATAAATTCCGGAAAGATTGGCACTGACCCTGCTGCCATTACCGACATATGATTTTAATCGAAAGATTTTATCGGAGGCCTCTTTTGGAACAATTGACAGAAATTTTTCAGAAGTGAAGCTTGGTGTTCTTTGAAATTCGATGATTATGGTTGGATCTACACAGATTTCAGTAAACGAGTTGAAATGATGTGTAGACTCATGAACCACCGTGTTAAAACTACTTATCAATCGATCGTTGGTCGTGTCTTTGCTTGCGGCGACATTCACATTGTTTACTACCGAATAATAACAGCCTGGACCACAATAATTCGTGTCAATAAATCTTTTGTACCCTGGCGCATATGCATTGAGCAAGGTCATGAAATAAACTTTTGCTTGGTCGCTCGGATTTTTTATCCCAACTATTTTTTCCTCTTTAATAATGGTTGGATGTGGATTTAGAGGATTGTATTCGATGGATTTAAAATAAATGCTATCTGTTGTTTTAGTGCCCAAACAATTGGCACCGAGCATTGCCTCCCATCGTTTTTCAAAAAGACGTTCCCCTCGGATAAAAAAGAATTTTTCCTCTAGTGATTGATTCCCACGACGCTTCGACTTGGAGTCAAAAGTCAATTTATGGTGCTTCAAATTAAATAGCCCACTATCCACTTTTACATCCGATTTCGTGCAAAATAAATGCTCATAGTGACCATCGCTATAAAGCCGCAACACAAACAATCTTGATTTTCCATTTCCATAGGTAAACACATTCATAGACTCAGAAATCTCAGCAGAAAGTGCCATAAATCCAGACAAAAAAAAGAGTGCAAAGAATGAACTTAGATTGCGCATAGGACCGAGTTTTAAGGGGTGCTTGCTTGTAACGCAGTGTGCGGTTAAAAATAACAGGGAGGAAATAGAGAAAAGACCGCTTCGCTCAAAGACAAAAGACAAGAGACATGCTCGTACTTCGATGGCGTAAGGCAATTATTAATTATTAATTACGAATTACGAATTTCGAGCCACGAGTTACGAATTGCCCCTGGCATCAAATTCCCGAAGGGATCAAAT
>CAMBMC010000132.1 GCA_945868555.1 Chitinophaga pinensis
GGTGGTGGTGGTGCAACAACACATATAGAAAAGGTTCCTGTTCCACCCCCATAATCCCAAAAACGAATGTATAAGGTTGTTCCAGGTATTTGACCTGTTAAAGCAATGTATGGCATCAATCCATTTGGACTTGAGTCGTCATTACATGCGAGCAAGGTCAATGACGTACAAGCTCCCGAATAAATTGCCATCCCCCCATCAGTCATAGAGCCTGTATTTGAATCGAAATTCAAAGCGCCTCCAGCAGGAACGACCACACTAAACCATACGTCTTGTCCAACATAAGAAGCACATCCAGGCGCAGGAACACCAGCAGTGTTCGTTGACCCTACATTCGTTCCCGCAGTGTATGTGCACAGAGTTCCTGCAGTAAGCGGCGTGGCGTTACATGGATTGTCATTTGAGGGTTGCGCAAAAGCGACATTGACTGAAATCAAGGCCACAGAGATGAACAAAATAGATCTAACAGAACTCGATAAAACAGCTCCTATTCTTTTATTTAATGCTTTCATTTTATAGTAGTCGAAAGTAAATACGCTTCTTCATAACCGACAAGATACACTTCGTATTTTGACATGATGTCTTTGCATGTTTTTAAGAAGCCATCGGTATCTGACACTTCTCTTGGGAATACAACCGTTAAGACTGAGTGATTTCCATCGAAAACAATCTCCGTAATTGGTGTCGCTGCATTTAGATCTTCACCCAATGAATTGAACGATCTTTTCAACTTACCGAAGTCTTCAACAGTGAAGGTCAAGGCCAAAAATACATCTTGATACACTGGATTTCCTGAGTGGATATTGAGCATCATGCGTTCTTCAAGCCCTTTAGAGTCCAATGTAGTATAGTTCCAAGTGTTGTTTTGAGATTGAGCTGATGCACCTAACACGCAAATAATCAGCACAAATGAAATCGTAAGTAGTTGTTTTCCCATTATAATTAAAGCATAAGTTTGCACACACAATGACGCATCACACATCAAGTTAGTTGCGCAAATATAAAACATTGAATGTGGGAAATCATGAAACAATAAGACAAAAGTTGTGTTTTTTCAATTATTGAGTGTTGCTTGAAAAGGATAAAAGTGGTATTTTTGTCGCGGATTTAGACTTTATTTATATTCAATCTAAATAAAAGAATCAGAAGAAGATGATTACAGTAACAGATACCGCCAAAAAACAAGCCATTCGATTGATGGAAGATGATGGCAAAGATGGATACTTCATTCGTGTTGGCGTTGAAGGAGGGGGTTGCTCGGGCTTGATGTACCAATTGACCTTTGACAATCAAATCAACGAGAACGACAAATCATTTGAAAACAATGGTGTACAAGTCGTAGTTGACAAGAAAAGTTTCCTCTATTTGGTCGGAACAACGCTTGATTTTTCAGGTGGATTGAACGGAAAGGGCTTTGTGTTTAGCAACCCTAATGCAGGCCGCACCTGTGGATGTGGTGAATCATTCTCACTTTAAATTTTTCGATAAAACCGAATTTTCATTCTGATGGGATACACCGAAAATGAATTGGCTAAGGACCTAGAAAACCAAGAGTATAAGTTTGGTTTCGTAACGAATATTGAGTCAGATAAAGCTCCGAAAGGACTGAACGAAGGCATTATTCGGTTTATTTCAGCCAAAAAGGAAGAGCCCGAATGGATGCTTGACTTTCGACTCAAGGCTTTTGTCCTTTGGAAAGAAATGACCGAACCAGAATGGGCGCATGTGCATTACGAAAAACCTCACTTTCAAGACATCACCTATTATTCGGCACCAAAACAAAGTAAAAAATACGAGTCGTGGGACGATGTGGATCCTGAAATGAAGGAAACCATGGCTAAACTTGGGATTTCTATGGAAGAACAGCAACGCTTAACTGGCGTTGCGGTTGACTTCGTGATGGATTCCGTTTCTGTGGCGACCTCCTTCAAATCGAAACTTGCTGAACTAGGTATCATCTTTTGCTCCTTTTCGGAAGCGGTGAAAGATCACCCAGAATTGGTTCGCAAGTACATGGGATCAGTGGTTCCTGTGACAGACAACTTTTACGCAGCGCTAAATTCAGCTGTATTTACCGATGGGTCTTTTTGTTACATCCCAAAAGGTGTGCGCTGTCCGATGGAATTGTCCACGTATTTCCGGATCAACGAAGGAGGAACTGGACAGTTTGAAAGAACGCTAGTTGTTGCTGATCAAGGTGCTTATGTTTCTTATCTCGAAGGCTGCACCGCTCCGCAACGCGATGAGAATCAATTGCATGCTGCGGTGGTTGAATTGATCGCTTTGGACGATGCCGAAATTAAATATTCAACGGTTCAAAACTGGTATCCAGGAGACAAAGAAGGAAAAGGTGGCATTTACAATTTCGTGACGAAGCGAGGAGTGTGTGAACGCAATGCGAAAATCGCATGGACTCAAGTAGAAACAGGCTCGGCCGTGACTTGGAAATATCCGTCATGTGTGCTGAAAGGTGACAACTCGATTGGTGAATTCTATTCGGTTGCGGTAACTAACAATTACCAGCAAGCGGATACCGGAACGAAGATGATTCACCTCGGAAAAAACACCAAAAGCACCATCATCTCGAAAGGGATCTCTGCAGGTAAATCTCAGAATTCTTACCGTGGATTGGTTCAAATTCATAAAAGCGCGGACAACGCGCGCAACTTCTCTCAGTGTGATTCTTTGTTGATGACTGACGAATGTGGGGCTCACACCTTCCCTTACATCGAGTGCAAGAACAGTTCTGCCAAGATTGAACATGAGGCGACAACCTCAAAAATTGGGGAAGATCAAATCTTCTATTGCCTGCAACGTGGAATCAGTGAAGAAAAGGCCATTAGCTTGATCGTCAATGGATACTGCAAAGAGGTGCTCAATCAGTTACCCATGGAGTTTGCCGTGGAAGCACAAAAATTATTGGCCATCAGCTTGGAAGGTTCGGTAGGTTAAAAAAGACAATTCGATTTAAAAAAATATAGATGATTACAATTAAGAATTTACACGCATCGATTGACGGCAAGGAAATCTTGAAAGGATTAACTCTTGAGGTTCCCGCAGGTCAAGTGCATGCTATCATGGGTCCAAATGGTGCTGGAAAAAGTACACTTGCCTCCGTACTTGCTGGTCGTGAAGATTATGAAGTCACTGAGGGATCTGTTGATTTTGATGGTGTGGATTTACTTGAACTTTCAACGGAAGATCGAGCACGCGAAGGCATGTTTCTCGCTTTTCAATATCCAGTTGAAATCCCAGGCGTTTCAAATGTGAACTTCTTGCGCACCGCATTGAACGAAATTCGTGAGTATAGAGGTAAAGAGGCCATTTCTGCGAAAGATTTCATGGCTATGGTGCGCGAGAAATCCGCAATTGTTGAGTTGGATCCGAAACTCGCTTCTCGTGCTGTCAATGAAGGATTCTCGGGAGGTGAAAAGAAGCGGAATGAAATCTTTCAAATGGCGATGCTTGAACCGAAATTGGCCATCTTGGATGAAACAGATTCAGGTCTTGACATCGACGCATTGCGCATTGTTGCCAATGGGGTGAATAAATTGCGTTCTGAGAAAAATGCAACCATAGTCATTACGCACTACCAGCGCCTACTCGATTACATCATTCCTGACGTTGTCCATGTACTTTACAACGGGCGGATTGTAAAATCTGGACCAAAGGAACTTGCCTTGGAATTGGAAGAAAAGGGCTACGATTGGATCAAAGCGGAACAAGAAGCGAAATAATGGCTGAACTCATGAGTGAAACACAGACCGACCGCACACTTTCATCGTTTACGAAGCACCTGCGTCAAACCGAAATTTCATTGCCCGCTCACCTCATCACTACTTCGTTGAATGAGCTAAACGGAAAGTCATTTCCCACAACACGCTCTGAAGCATGGAAATATACCCGTTTGACCAAGCTTTCGAAATTGAGTCCAACCTTGGCATCCAAACAGGATGGAACGAATGGTACTCCATTCGCCATTCATTCAACAGGAAATTTCTTGGTATTGGAAAATGGTGCAATACACCTAGACGCTTCGCGGTTCGAGACTGTTACAGGACTAACAATTAAGCGGTTCAGTGAATGTAATGCTGAAGAATTACAACACATCGGAAGCTTGCTTACCTTAGAAAACGAACCTTTCAATGCCCTAAACACGGCCTACTTGCAAGAAGGGATTTTCATTCAGATTGCAGATAAAGTCCAAATTGAAGCGCCCATAGAATTGATTCATCTCTTGTCAAAAGTGGAATGTTCTGCGACAATCCGCCTGTATATTCATGTCGGAAAATTTGCGAAAGCGGAAATGACTATCGGGACTTGGGCAGCTGGTGCTGACAAATCCATTCTCAACGCTGTGACTGAAATTCATGTGGGTGAGGGCGCTCATTTTACGCTACAAAAATTACAATGCGAAGACGAAGGAAATTTTCAAATCTGTACAGAGGAAATCACACAAGATAAAGATTCCGTGTTCACCATGCATACCGTCACCTTGAATGGGACCTTGGTGCGCAATAATGTGCGAGTTCGTGTGAATGGAACAAATTGTGAGACAAATCTATACGGTGCATACTTGTTGAAAGGAAATCAACATACAGACAACCATACCGTTATTGACCACATGATGCCCCATTGCAACTCGAATGAATTGTACAAAGGCGTGATTGATGAGCAAGCAACGGCAGTATTCAACGGGAAGGTTTTTGTCCGAAAAGATGCCCAAAAAATCAATGCATTCCAATCCAATGGCAATGTATTAATGACGGATACTGCAGCAGTGAATTCAAAACCTGAATTGGAAATCTATGCCGACGATGTGAAATGCTCACATGGGTCGACGACAGGACAATTGGATGAAGAAGCTGTCTTCTATTTGCAGTCGCGTGGAATTTCTGAACGTTCAGCGCGCAATTTGTTGGTTGAGGCATTCATCGGAGAGGTATTGGATAAAAATGACAATCAAGATTTTGTTGCCAAAACAAATGCGATCCTAAACGAACGTTTTGGTTGGGAGCGCTAATTAATCTTCGTCGTCATCCATGAATGAAATGATTCCATCGTCATCCTGGTCATTCAAATCTTTAATGAATAGCGCAATCTCACTCATGATGTGTTGTTTCTGTGGATCTTTCGCATCCTTCGATTCGATGTAATCACGCAAGAACAGTTGAGACTCCAAGACATGTCGTTCTTCGAATGGACCCTCCATGTTTTCAATGATGGTCAAGCAATCCATGGCCTCCATAAAACTTCCTTCTACCGCAATATCGACGAAATCCGGTAGGTAGTAACTATAATCCAAGGGACTGTTCCAGATGGTCGTCAACAATGCCTGACGAATGCTGATATAACGAGCTTCACCGATTAGTCGCATCATTTCATCGATGGCTGAACTGTCTTTCATTGATGAAAGGAACTCCATGATTTCCTTGTGTGAATCTACCAAGTTCTTGTCCATCAATACCTTAGCCAATGGCTCGAGAATTTGAATATTTCCCGACGCCTCGAGCGTTTTTAATGCTGTGCTTATTTTTTTTGCGTTTCCCGTCTTTAAATCGGCAATTAGTGTCGCAATCTTTTTCGTTGGTTGGGTGGGTGTTTTTTCGCTCACGGTGTTTGTGTCTGTGGTAAAGGTAAATATTTAAAGTCGAACGTCCGCGTCACACGGAACTTGAATATCTTTGTACCATGCCTTTTTACCCTTGGACATCCTTACTTTTTCTATTTTTTGTGCTCTACAGCTGTAGTCCTAGAGAAGCACGTCCATCGCGGAAGCAACGCATCGTGCTCGCAACGGATTGTCTGACCAAAGAAGACGAGCGACTTTTCAAGGGTTTTAAAAAATACCATCACATCGACGTCCAGATTGTGGAAATGTCTGCAGACTCAATCCTTTACATCCTTAAAAAAGAGGGAGTAAACACAGAAATTGATGCTGTGTTGCTCCGTTACGGTAAAGGATCAGCGCTGATTCAAGACAATCATTTCCTCAAAAGCAGTGTAAATAGTCTAGCACCGGCAGCCCAGTCCTTGGATTATTTCACGGTAGGACAAGATCCTTATGTGATCCTTAAAAACGTGAGAGATTCCTCCAACAAGCAACTCGATTTAGCAAATCTTGTTCGGCAAACACCTTGGTCCACAGATCTCGCAATTTCAAGCGACTTGAATCCATTGCTTTCTGCGGTTAAGGCACGAATGAAGGATAAAAAGAAATACAGTTTTCATGATTGGGAAAAGGATTTTCTGAAAAACAATACTGCTTCGACTCGTTTTGCCGATAGCACCGGACGCTCGACTTGCTTGCTCACCCTTTATTCCCACACAAGCTCAAGAAAGGAAAAGTTGGAAAAAAGCTATACCATTGAAACACCTATTTACATCAATCAGCAGAATGGCGGTAGTTACTATCAACCTGTTCGCTTCGGGATTGTCCGTCACGCGCGCAATTTTACCAACGCCACGGTATTGTTGGATTACCTGTTCAATGTTCCATTCAATCGTCGCTTGAACAATCGATTGGTTACTTTTCCGATCGTGGAGCGTGGCAAAAGCCCGTATCCGTATCAGAATGCGTCACCAAAAATGTTTGCTTGGATGGACAGAGCGATGAGGAGATTCCCCCTTTGATTCAGAAAGAGAAAGAGAACGATAGCGAAGAAAAAATAAAAAGCAGATCTATAAGCCGGGTTCTGTTTCCACCGAAGTGGATGCCTATCATTTATCTAGCCCTACACTCACGTGCAGGATCAATCGACCTACCCTCCGGGATCAGGCGAGCAGCCCTCAAGCCCCGGTATACATGGTCTTTCAGTCCGTAAGGTTTACCTTGCCTCCCCCATTGCTGCGGAAGCGGTG
>CAMBMC010000133.1 GCA_945868555.1 Chitinophaga pinensis
AGCACCTGAAGGAGCTGATATTACAACGATGAAGGGACTAAAGGCGAGCATACATTTGTTTAAGCCCATCAATTTCCTTTTCCCTTTTCTTGCCCATGCCTTGGGCGTATTGATTTCAAGCTTTTTGGCGACAAAATTTTTAAAGAAAAATCAAATCGCGATGGTTGCTGGAATCGTTGTGTTAAATTTCATTGGTGGATTGATGATGGTCATCGAATTACCAGGTGCACCGCTGTGGTTTGACTTAACGGATCTTATTTTGGCCTATGCCCCAATGGGGTATCTAGGTTGGGTTTTGGCAGGAAAGAAAAACACCTGGGGAACGAGTAAATAGTCACCGACACATTTTACCAATGGAAAATTCAATTCAGTTGAAAGCCCCTCATTTTATTCCATTGAGAAGCGAATTTCAGGAAACTGAACTACCAACTCAATTGTCCTACCCATTCTACTATGAGCCACACCCACTCGCCCTGTTGGCGGCTGGAGAATTGAAAGCATACTTAGAACATCAACAAGATTGGACCCATAACTTTGGATTCGAAGGGCAAGACAAAGCCACAGCGATTGGAAAAATGTTTGGTGTTTTGGTCGTAAAAAATTCATTTGGTCAACTTGGTTACCTCGCTGCCTTTTCAGGTAAATTGGCAGAAAGCAATCAGTTTGACGTCTTCGTCCCTCCCGTCTTTGATACACTTGCAGAAGAAGGATTTTACAAACAAGGTGAAGCGCTGAACAATGAGACGAATGCGAAATTGCTTGAATGCGAAACCAACCCAATATATCTTGCATTGCTCGAAGAGCGAAAAAGAACAATTACACAAGCTACATCTGAAATTGAAGGACTGAAAACGCTCATTCGTCAAGGAAAAAAAGAACGCAAAATCATCCGCACATCACTTACTGAAAGTGCGACAGACCATCTGGAAATTCTGGAAAATTTGAGGCGAGAAAGCATCAAAGAGCAATACACCTTAAAAGATGTGAAATCTTTATTTGATGGATCTTTAAAAACCATTGAAGAGAAAATTGGAAAGCATGAGCGGATCATTTCTGCGTTAAAAGAAGAACGAAAAACCCGTTCGTCTGCATTGCAACAGCAAATTTTCACGCAGTATTCCTTTTTGAATGCACGAAAAGAATCAAAAAGTTTAGGGGAAATTTTTAGCAGTGCTTCTTTTGCGACTCCGCCCGCAGGTGCTGGTGAATGTGCAGCACCAAAACTCTTTCATTATGCATTTAGCCACAACCTTCAACCCATTGCGTTGGCAGAATTTTGGTGGGGACAATCGCCCAAAGGCGAAGTGCGCGTTCATGGCCAGTACTACCCTGCTTGCAGGGGAAAATGCGAACCAATTCTCGGACACATGCTCACAGGACTTGAGGTGGAATCAAACCCCATGTTGCTTAATCCTGCAGAAGGAAAATATCTGAAAATTGTCTTTGAGGATGAGTCCATCATCATCATCAATAAACCCGCTGAATTTTTATCTGTACCAGGAAAATCAATTGATGACTCCGTATATAGTCGAATTCGAGACATGTATCCAGAAGCCGATGGACCTTTGTTGGTGCACCGTCTAGATATGTCAACCTCAGGCATTCTGCTCGTGGCAAAAAATCGTGAGGCACATCGAAAACTTCAAGATCAGTTCATCCGACGAAAAGTGAGCAAGCGATACGTGGCCTTGCTGAATGGAATTGTTGAAAAAGACGAAGGAAGCATTGATTTACCGCTGCGCGTCGATTTGGATGATCGTCCACGTCAAATGGTCTGCAACACCTATGGAAAAAGTGCTCGAACGAACTACACAGTCATCGAACGAGTGAACGGAAAAACGCGGGTATACTTCTACCCTGTTACCGGACGAACACACCAACTTCGTGTGCATTCAGCGCATTCTTTAGGTCTGAATTGTCCAATTGTTGGCGACGATTTGTACGGATTGCGCGACGAACGTCTCTGTCTACATGCCGAAAGTCTGACAATCAAGCATCCAAAGACTAGAGAAATGATGACCTTTCAGGTTGATCCTGAATTCTAATATCTAGAACATGGAAGAGGCAATTAACTACCAATCCTTGAACCGTCAGTCATGGAACTTACGCACGCAAGCACATTGGAAAGGAGAATTTTATGATGTCCCAGGATTTATCGAAGGGAAGGAAGTTTTGAAGTCCATCGAACTGGATCTCTTGGGAGATCTGTCAGGAAAGAAAATCTTGCATTTGCAATGTCATTTTGGGCAAGACAGCATCGCATTGGCGCGTCATGGAGCCGTCGTTACGGGTATTGATCTATCTGACCAGGCCATTTCGAAAGCGAAGGAACTCAATCATACCTGTGGACAAGACGTTCATTTCATCTGCTGCGACATCTATGATTTGCCAAATCAATTGAACGAAACCTTCGACATTGTTTTCACCTCCTATGGCACGATAGGTTGGCTTCCCGACCTCGACAAATGGGCGAATGTGATCCAACACTTTCTTAAACCGGGTGGTCAATTTATTTTTGCTGATTTTCATCCTTCCGTATGGATGTTTGACGATGACTTCAAAGAAGTGAGCTACAACTACTTCAACGACGGACCAATCGTTGAAACTCAAACGGGAACCTATGGCGATAAGTCCGCCGATTTTAGCACAACCTATGTGATGTGGAACCATGGCGTAGCTGAAATCTTCAATGCTTTGACAAAGGCGAAGTTGCGGATTGAAGTTATACAAGAATTTGACTATTCCCCTTACGATTGTTTTCGTCACACCGAAGAATTTGAACCGGGAAAGTTTCGGATCAAGCATCTAGAGAACAGAATTCCAATGGTGCTTGCATTGAGGGCGATGAAGCCAGAGGCTTTTTAAAATTTGTTGCTGCGCAATTTAAAATTTGATGACTGCGTCAATTTGGAATTTGATCCCTTCGGGAATTTGATGCTTCAATTAATATCACCAGTCCTCCCCCTTAATCCCCCTCCATCGGGGGAAACAGTATATTTGTCAACTCAAATAAACAACGAGTCTTTTGTCCTTTCGCGCAGCAGTCCATTGTACTTCGAAGCTCATAGAGCGTAGGAGTTGTCTCTTCAATTCTTCATTTTTAATCTTTCATTTTTAATTCTTTAGTCCTTCGAAGCTCGAAGAGCGAAGAGCGAAAAGCGAAAAAGTTATCTTAAAATCATTTAAATATCGTAATATTGCGATAGATTATCAATCACGGACATGGGAGCATCAAAATCAGAACAATTTACAAGCGAACAAAACGACATTTCACAGTTGTTTAAGGCCTTTGGACATCCTGCCAGAATTGCCATAATACAGCATTTAATGAATACAAAATCATGTATTTGCAATGATTTAGTGGGTACCTTGCCCTTATCGCAAGCGACAATTTCACAGCACTTGAGGGAGCTGAAAGATGCTGAAATTATTAAAGGCACCATCGAGGGGACCTCCGTCTGTTATTGCTTGAATTTAAAAGTGTTTGAAACAATGATCAACACCTTACAAGCATTCAAAGAGTTGGATCAGAAAAACACGAAAGACTGCTGTTAATTTAAATACACCCAAATACAAAGAGATATGAAACTATCAACACTCAAAGCCGCCTTGACGCAGTGCACAGAAATCAGATTTATTTTACCAAATGGAAGCTTTGTTTCACCCCATTTTCACGTGACAGAAGTTGGACGAATCTCCAAGCATTTTATCGATTGTGGTGGTATTGAACGCACTGAACAAACGATTAATTTTCAGTTGTTTGAAGCGGAAGATTTCGACCATCGTTTGTCGGCTGAGAAGCTCCTGTCCATCATTCAGCTTTCTGAAAACAAAATTGGCTTGCCTGATTCAGAAATCGAGGTGGAATACCAAGAAGGAACGATTGCAAAATATGGTTTGGATTTCAATGGCGCAAATTTTCTTTTGACCGAAAAAAGAACCGCATGTCTTGCAGAAGATCAGTGCGGTATCCCGAAGAAAAAAGTTGAATTGAAAACCATTGGCTCCGCAAATTCAAGCTGCACACCGGGCAGTGGATGCTGTTAAATGATTACCTATGCTCTACCCTACAATTCAATCCATCTGCGCCCAAATCAATTCTGAATTTGACCTCATCACGGCAGACAGAAAAGTTTTGTTAGTGAAAATTTCGGACTACATTCAACAAAAATTGGATTCGGGTCTGCCCGCCAACCTAATGTATGTATGCACCCACAATTCTCGAAGAAGCCAATTCGGACAGATTTGGGCGGCTGTTGCAGCAAATTACTACAACATCACCAATACGCAAACCTTTTCAGCAGGAACAGAAGCTACCGCGTTTCATCCCAACGCCATCGCTGCTCTTCGCGAAATTGGGTTTGCTGTCGTTCAAGAAAATGAAAACAAAAACCCAATATATTCGGTTAAATTTGGATCGCCAACAGATTATGTAACCTGTTTTTCAAAAACAGTGAATGATCTTTCTAATCCTCAAAGCGAATTTGCAGCCATCATGACCTGTTCAGATGCAGATGAAAATTGTCCTTTTATTCCAGGTGTCGAATTGCGCATAGGAACGACCTACGAAGACCCAAAAGCATTTGATGGTACAGCTTTTCAAAACGAAAAATACATCGAAAGATCCTTCGAGATTGCGAGAGAATGCCTTTATGTTTTTTCGAAATTGAAAATTGAAAATTGAAAATTAAAAATGAAAAATTAAAAATAAAGCACTAAACCATGAAAACAAACCAACCCAAACAATTAGGATTTCTAGACCGCTATTTGACCCTTTGGATTTTCCTAGCCATGATCATTGGAGTGGGAATCGGATATTTTATTCCAAAAGCGGATACGTTCATCAACTCATTCTCCACAGGGACGACCAATATTCCTTTGGCCATTGGTTTGATTTTAATGATGGTTCCGCCTTTGACAAAAGTGAAATTTTCTAAAATCCCAGCCGTTCTGGCGAAACCAAAATTACTGGCACTTTCATTTTTTATCACATGGATTGTCGGACCTTTCTTCATGTTCATGCTCGCCATCACCTTTCTGCGCGACTACCCAGAATACATGACGGGACTCATCATGATCGGATTGGCGCCTTGCATTGCTATGGTCATTGTATGGAATGAGTTGGCCGATGGAAACCGCGAACTCGTGGCAGGACTTGTAGGCATCAATAGCGTCCTTCAAATACTATTCTTCAGCGCCTACGCTTATTTCTACTTGGAAATCATGTTGCCACTCTTTGGTATTTCCGGCTTATCGATCGACATCACCATCGCTGAGATTTCAAAGACGGTAGGAATTTACTTGGGCATACCCTTTGCCATTGCTGTAATTTCGCGTTTGGTTTTGATTCGTTTGAAAGGACTGGAGTGGTTTGACCGCGTTTATTTGCCCTTTATTTCGCCCATCACCTTGATTGCCTTGCTTTTCACCATCATTGTCATGTTCAGTTTAAAAGGACAAATGATTGTAGAATTACCTCTCGATGTATTGCGCATTTCCTTACCCCTCGTGATCTTCTTTTGTGTGATGTTTCTTTTGATGTTCTTCGCAGGGAAATGGGCAGGTGCAGACTACCACGACAATGCCGCACTGTCCTTCACCGCTTCTGGCAACAATTTTGAATTGGCCATTGCGGTAGCTATTGGTGTGTTTGGGATAGAATCTGGGCAAGCTTTTGCTGGGGTGATTGGACCTTTGGTAGAAGTTCCTGCTTTGATCTTAATGGTGCGTTTGGGTTTCTGGCTAAAAAAGAAGTACTATACTCATTGAAACAATTCACGCATCACGTCACCGTCCGAATAGACACCTGAAATCCCAAGCAACTCAAGTATTGTTGCATTGATGTCAATCAATTCACGTGGTTGTGAAATGACTACATCTTGTTTGAAGTCAGGTCCAAAGGCATAGAACATGATGTGACGACACCCCAAACAACCGTCACCGTGTGAAACAAATCCATCCGCCGTGCCATCCGGGTGCCTACCATGGTCGTTGGTCACAAATAGTGTCGTTTTGTCCTTATATATTGGACTTGTCTGAATAAAATTCCATACTCTGTAGATGTATTCATCCGAGGATAGTATTCCGTTCAAATAATTCACCCAATTGGCTTGATGACCTGAATAATCGGGTTCCTTAAAGTTGACAATCATTAAATGAGGCGAATAGGTCTCGAGCACCTCCATGACGCGAACTGATGTGGTACTGTCATCGCGGTATCCTGTTCCATTTCCGCTAATCCCACAATTAAAAGATGGCCTAAATTTATTTTTCCATCGAAGGTCCTTGGTGTTTGAAAGCACCTCCAATTTATCTTTACTTGCGATGACCCAAGCGTTTGCTGCTTCTTGACCTTTGAAACAGCGCCAAATCTGCATAAAGGAAGGATAACTCGGAAACTCACCACCAGTGTTGTTGATCGCCTGATAATGTCCTGTCATGATCGCTGTATGTCCTGCTGTCGTGTGTGTATACCCATGGTTCGAAAAGTTTGTGTTGATGACACCAAACTGAGCCATATCATTTGACAAACGAGGAATATAGCTATGGTTCGCATCTCCCCATGTTTCTGTATAGCGAGCGCCATCCATGATCATCACGAACACATATTGAGTTTTGTATGATTTCATTGGCACCTTATCGCTTTCACACGAGACCAAGAGGGTCAACAAACAGGAAGATATTATGGCGATTTTAAAACCCATATGTTTTTATTTCAAACAAAAAAGGCCGTTTTCACGGCCCTTTATAATTA
>CAMBMC010000134.1 GCA_945868555.1 Chitinophaga pinensis
GCTGCCCGACCCGAACAAGCCATTCCACTTTATGCCTATTTCATTCGTCAGTTGGGAATAATTTCAGAAACAAAAATTGAAACAGGTAAATTTGGTGCAGACATGAAGGTGAGCCTTACCAATGATGGGCCTGTTACTATTATCATAGACTCTAAAAACAGGGAATGAACAATGAATTAAGAATTAAGAATTAAAAGTTAAAAATTAAGAGTTACGAGTAACGAGTGAGGTTCGAGGTGGCTGAGGTTCCGAAGGAAGTCTCGAAGACACGAATTACGAGTTATGAGTGAGAAACAAAAAGTTACGAAGATTGAATAAGTCTTGCAGCGCAGCGGATCTTTTGTCTTATAGCGCAGCGGGTCTTATGTCTTTTTAGTTACGGATTAGGTGGCTGAGGTTCCGCAGGAAGTCTCGAAGCCACGAATTGCGAAGCATCAAATTCTAAATATCAAAGCATCAAATTCAACAAGGAATGACAATACAAGAAGCACAAGGAAAAATTGACCAATGGATACAAGAGTATGGCGTAAGGTATTTCGATGAAATGACCAACATGGCGATTCTCATGGAGGAAGTAGGTGAGGTAGCGCGCATCATGTCAAGAAGATACGGCGAGCAAAGTGAGAAGGAATCCGATAAAAATAAAGACCTTGGCGACGAAATGGCTGATGTGCTATTTGTTTTGATGTGCTTGGCAAATCAAACAGGTGTGGACCTCGAAAAAGCATTGGAAAAGAACCTTGAAAAGAAAACAAATCGCGACCATTCGCGGCACAAAGAAAACGATAAACTGAACTAATGGCATTCGAAAATTTACGCCCTGAATTGGCAGAGTTACTGGCAGAAAAGAATTTTACAGCACTCAATGAATTTCAAAATGCAGTGATCAATGGGATTCGATCTGGAAAAAATACCCTAGCGGAAGCTCCAGAAGGAAGTGGAAAAACTACGGCTGCACTTGTTTCTATTCTTGAAAAAGTGAACGAGCCAGCTGAGGGATCACCCCGCGCAATCATTGTTTGTGCAAGCGACCAAAAGGCGTATGACTTGCACGCAGAACTGTCAAAATATACCCGATGGTTGGATTTAACCGTTGACCTTGCCCATGACAGAGGGAATATCCTCCAACAACGCAATGACATTTTTGACGGGACAGAAATCATCGTGGCGAATCCTAAGCGCCTGTATGAGTTGTACATACAAAATGGGTTCAATGTCGGAAAATTGAAATTGTTCATTCTCGATGATACGGAGGAACTGTTCCGCACAGGCCACAAAATGCAATTGATTCGCTTGTTTGAAAGTCTTCCAAAATGCCAGCACCTGTATTTTTCGACAACATTTACGGAGCGAAGAACGGCTGAATTCATTGAAGAGTATCTGCCCATTTACCAAACCATAAAGGCGTAAGGGTGATCTCGCGATTGAACATGTCATCCACTTGATTGTTGTACGTTCATGCGAGAAGAACTTATTGCTTTACGACCAATCATTTACACTGTTCAAAACTCTGATGTTTCGACTATTGAACAGTTTCAAAATGAATCCTTGCGTCCAATCATAAAAATGCAGCATGAGGTGCTGGTGGGTCTAGTGAAGAACCAAGCGAATTTTGATGACCTCCTGCTAAGAAAAGGTTCAGCTCTGCAGTTTCATGATCGGGTGCGCACGTTTATCGTCAAACAACCTGGCATCAAACACCAATTGATTGGTATGATTGTAGGGATGTTTACACTGGAAGAATTGGCGATTTATGCAAAACATGCCACAGATTTCAATAAGCGTATTTCCGGAATGATTTGTCAACGAATTGCTGACACCTATTATTGATTGAAAAGGAATACACCAAAAAGAGGCCTCAATCAATGAGGCCTCTTTAATATGTAATATTTTAATCGAGATTTTATTCACTAATCACGACACGTTCGCTGCTTTGTTCTCCATTTTCTGATGTGAAATATACAGTGTAAACTCCGTGCTTCAGAATGATGTTCATTTCTTCTTTGCTGTTCAATTTACCATTCAATTCATACACCTTAACACCGTAATCATTGTACACTGCAACGCCATCTAGGTTTTCTTCAGCACGAACATTGATGTTCTGAACGGCTGGGTTAGGATAAACAGAACCAAGTTGTACGACACTACCTCCTGTGAAGCTAATCGTTTGACCTGCGACTGGTTTTAGTTTTTTTGCAAAGACATTGAAATCTTTTGTAGCTGTACAACCGTTCTGATCTGTTACAGTCAAGTAGTAGTGCCCAACACCAATTTGCGTTAAATCTTGTGTCGATGCTACTGCCGTTCCGTTTGCCAATGTCCAGTTATAATTTGCCGTTCCAACTGCATTGAGTACCTCAACATCTACTGAACCGTCCGTTGCATTTTTGGTTGATGGAGGCAAAATCGCCCCATTGATGATCACTGCAGCCGGGCTAGTAATTTCATAAGTCAATGAAACGACTTGTCCCCAAGCATCTTTCACCGTAATTGTGTACAGACCAGGTGTAAGATTTGAGATGTAATTGATATCCTCCGGCGCATTGTTTGACCAGTAATAAGTGTAGGGTGCATTCCCTCCAATCGGATGTACAATGATTTGACCTGTTCCGTCTCCATAACACAATGGCTGATTGACAATTGTTTCCACAGTCATTGGTGTCTCTTGCGCAAGTGCAGATAATGATACAAAGAACATTCCTGTCGTTGCGATTTTCTTGATTGAGTTCATTTTTGTTTTCATGGTTAAATGTGTTTTGTGTTTCATGAGACAAAGATGAAGCTCTTCTCTGGGCCGTTGATGTAATGGCACTTCGAGTCTATTCAAATTCAGTAGGTGAACCTATACTTTGGTACGTGTTTCTACTTAAGGAAGGGCTTTTTTTGTGAAAAAATGAAGGATTTAGCGATTGCGGAGGAGCATCGCAACGTGACGGTCTATGGGAAAGGTGAGGTCACTGTCAGTTAATTCGTTCACGGCAATCCACCGGTGGCATTCTCCGTCTTTCAATAAAGGTATGGTGTGTTGATTGACAACGATCTTATCGAGTTCATAGCTATGTACCATATAATAACAGGCAATAATTTGATCATTGGGATTAAATGCAGAGGACTGAAAGAATTCATTGATGTAGAAAAATTCACCCACGCTCACGGAAATGTTCAACTCTTCCATGAACTCACGTTTCAAGGCGTCTGAAATTCCTTCTCCAAACTCGACACCACCACCAGGGAATTTCGTGAAAGAATACCCATTGCGGCATTCGTCAGAAAGCAATACTTCTCCACGCGCATTGAAGAGCAGTCCGTAGACGCGAACATTAAAGCGTTGCACCTGCATGTATTCAGTGGGAATTATTTATCAAGAATCGACTTGATGTCCGGACGGAAGTACAATTCCGACTTCAGTACTTTCCCATCTTCACGGTAAATTGCTTTTCCGTCGGCATCCAATTTACTCATGTTGGAACGCTGTATTTCTTGAAATACTTCAGCCATTTTGTCTTGCAAGCCGTGACGGAGAATTGTCCCACAAAGGATATAGAGCTGGTCACCCAATGCATCGGCAATTTCTACTAAATCTCCTTTTTGTGCGGCCTCAAGGTATTCTTCGTTTTCCTCACGCATCAGTTCGAAGCGCAATAGCACATCGGCTTCACTCAAGTCGCTGGTCGGATGATAATTGTTTTGAATCCCAAATGCATTGTGAAATTTTTCTACAGCTCCAATGGTTTCCTTGAGTGTCATGGTGTTTGATTTAGTTTAGGGTTCAAAAGTACTTCACTCAAGGCATTGTCAAACAAGGAAAAAATTGACAATTTGAGGTTTTTATCAACGAGATTACTTTTGGTTTAAACAGTTAAAGCTTCCATGTCCGCCCAAAAGCCAGGATAACTTTTGCCAGCTGATTCACTTCCATTTATGACAATAGGTCCTTGAGAGAAGAGTCCACATATCCCGAGCGCCATGGCGATGCGATGATCATTGTGCGCTTGAACTTCACCACCTAGTAGGCTTGTCTTGCCTTGAATATGCAAGGCATTTTCTATTTGCGCGATGTGCACGCCCAATTTATTGAATTCATTTATTAGTGCTTCCGCTCGATTGCTTTCCTTGTGAATAAGTCGATTCGCTCCATGAATAATGCTCTTTCCAGGAATATGAGCAGCCAGTGTTACCAATGCTGGAAAAAGATCTGGACAGTCGTGAGCATCGAATTCAAATGGATGCTTTTTGTCGCCATTGATCCGAATGCCGTCTTTTGAAAAATGAACACTGCATCCGGCGGACATGAGCGCTGCAAGCATCTGTTTGTCGGCTTGAGCACTTGAAGAATTTAAGCCGCTGATTGAAAGATCAGCACCGAGTGCTGCAGCGGTCAACCAACAGGACGCCGCACTCCAATCTCCTTCTATGGTGTAATCTGATGCTTGGTATTGTTGGTCTCCAACTATTGAATAGGTGTCCTGATCTATTTTTTCAATGTCAATTCCAAAGGTAAGTAGCGTTTTCAATGTCATGTCAACATAAGGCCTGCTTGCAAGGTTTACGATCTTCAGCCGAGATGTTCCTTGTGCCAAGGGCAAGGCAATGAGTAAACCTGAAATGAATTGTGAGCTGATTGATCCATCGATTTCAATTTCTTTTCCAAGCATAGGACCTTGAACAGTAATGGGCAAATGACCATTGAAATCAAAGAGCTTTACCCCAAATTGAGGAAGGACCTCAGCATAAAATTCCATTGTTCGAGAAGCAAGACTACCTGACCCAGTTATGGTGATGTTCTCATCTCCCGACGAACATACAGCAGTGAGCAAACGGGCAGCTAAGCCACTTTCATGGGCATTGACCTGTGTGTTTTTTGCTAAGGATTTCATTCCTTCGATGGTATACATTCCTTCTTCGCGAACGGTGATACTTGCCCCTAAATCAGAAATAGCGCGGAGCATGGCTTGTTCATCTGCGCTATTTCCAACGTGATAAATGTTTGATATTCCTTTGGCCAAGGCCGCACAAAGTAAAGCCCTTTGGGAATCACTTTTTGATGGCGGAACATGAATACTTCCTTTTCTAAGACCAGGTTTTACCGTTATTGAAGCCACTCTTACTTGGTTTTATTGACAACATCCAGTTGGTGTCGAATACTTTCTTGATGAATGGCGTCCATAATTTGACGAATAAATGCCGGAGACAGGTCCAATGTTTCAGCGCATTCCAACTTTTGACGAATGATTTTCCACCAGTGCTCTTGCTGAAGAATCATGATGTGGTTTTCTTTTTTAAATTCACCTACCTCACGACTTAACACCATTCGTTCAGCAATGATTTCCAACAAGGCTTCGTCCAGTGAAGAAATTCTAAACCGGATTTCTTCGAGTTGCAAAGCAATTTCTGGTGAAATGACCTTTGAACGCAAGACCAATTCAGAGAGAATAAATTGAAGGTCTTTTGGAGTGATTTGCTGTGCTGCATCGGAGCAAGCGTTGTCTGGATCAAAATGAGATTCAATCATCAATCCATCAAAATTCAGGTCCATTGCCTGCTGGGAAACTTCAGCGATGAGTGAGCGTTTTCCAGTAATGTGGCTTGGATCACAAATCATGGCGAGGTCAGGCCTCCTTTCGCGCAGGGCAATGGGTATTTCCCAATTCGGCACATTGCGGTAAACGGGATGTTTGTAAAAAGAAAAACCGCGGTGAATGGCACTAACATCATTTATCCCAGCATTCTCGATGCGTTCAATGGCACCCAGCCACAACTCCAAATCGGGATTTACGGGATTCTTCACCATGACAGAAGCGGATGAGCCTTGAAGAGCATCAGCAATTTCTTGCACGGCAAAGGGGTTGACTGTTGTCCGCGCACCAATCCAAAGCACGTCTACACCAGCACGCATTGCCTCTTCCACATGATGACGATTTGCAACCTCTGTGGCTACAGGAATTCCAACGGCTTTTCCCGCATCTACAAGCCATTCCAATCCCTGTGTGCCAATTCCTTCAAAGGAGTCTGGCCGTGTGCGGGGTTTCCAAATTCCTCCGCGGATCAATTTTATGCCAAGTGATGGAAAAGTCTCCACTGTTTTTCGCAGTTGCTCGGGCGACTCTACTGAGCATGGTCCGGCAATGAGAAAGGGGCGATGTTGAAGGATGGATTCGCGTAAGTTCACGGTGGTGGTTTTAAATGATAACAACAATGGATATCCTATAGTTCGTTATTCATTTTATTTATTTTTCTTTGGCTGAGTAGTGACGAAATCTTTCAAATAGAAGGGTTCAAAATAGGCCACATCTTCAAATTCCCCAGCGTGATATTTGCGTGTCGCCTCAGTGACTTGTCCGGCTGCTGAGCAATGAATGGAATCGTCAAAGGATATGTTTCGTTTCGCCCACACTGCTTTCAACTTTTCATTCGAATCTCCAGCGACAAGAAAAGGCTCATATTCACGGTAGGTATTTTCATCCACAATATCTGCGGAAATGGCTTTTAATAGGTAGATTTCACCGTCGTAAATGCCGCTAAAGATTTCCATTCTTCGCGCATCAATGGCCATACATAAACGTGTGTTTGGGTGTTTAGTTTGTGCCATGTGAGCGAGTGAGAGCAACGAATCAACAGCAATGAGTGGCACACCTAGCGCATAACACAG
>CAMBMC010000135.1 GCA_945868555.1 Chitinophaga pinensis
AACTGCTCCCAACAGGAAATTCTTAGTGCTCTATCGTGAAGTACCTACTTTCTCTTGTATACAGTGTACTTATCTTGCTATTGTACTTTACGAAACAACGAATGTTGTCGAATTTCACATTGGAAATAAGCCTCCTTGTCCAAACTGGAATGGTGGTTTAGCGATTCAAGGAACAGAAAATTCAACGGGAACAATTGCACACGTGACTCCGGGAAGAAACAACCAGGTCTGGTTAGCAAATCAAGATGGAAAACGATATACACCGGGAGCACCTGGTATTTCAGGAGGATATACAATCACAACTGTGCCTTATTTACTTGTTTACTCTGCAGGTACCGGAATGGGATGGGCCAACACTTTAGGGCAAACATTCCCATACAATAATGGTGTTTTGCCCGTGCCTGTCGTCCCTGCTGGAACAACAGGATATTTTCTCACAGGAACTGCTTGTGGAGTGGGTATTGGTTCAATTACTCAAGATACAACCTGGCTGACACGTGTTTCTGCCACAGTGACCGCTACTTCAACACCCGACATTTGTAGCTCAGGTATTGGAACAGTAACCGCTGTTCCAGGAGTAGGAATGCAGCCATTTACCTATACTTGGCCATCATTGGCTGCGAGTGGTGCAACTGTAACTGGAGTTCCAGCCGGAACATATACAGTCAATGCAATAGATGGAATGGGGTGTGCAGCAACTGCAAGTGTAACTGTAGGTGATACCCCTGCAGCATTTACATCATCATCTACCTTGGTTTCGTGTCCGGGCGGATCGGATGGAACAGCGACAGCAACCATGACTCCACTTCTTGGAAACGTGACTTATTTGTGGAATGACCCCTTGCAACAAACAACGCAAACAGCAACTGGACTCGCTGCAGGCACATATAACTGCACCGTAATTTCAGATGTAGGTTGTCAAGACATCACCACAGTGGTAGTTTCAGAGATTCCAGGAATGATCTCCACGATTGCATCTCAAACCGACGCAACATGTAATTCAGGGAGCAATGGTACCGCGACATTGACTGTTACACAAGGAACGGGACCATATACGTATTCTTGGGATCAATCTGTTTCAACAACAAATAGTGCAAACGACCTGATGGCTGCCGATCATACAGTAACAATTACAGATGACAATGGATGTGTGATTACACAAGTGATTACAATTGGTGAACCGCCTGCCCTTGAAATCCAAACCATTACCCCTTCTACACAAATTTGTCCCGAAGCTGATATTCAATTGGACGTTACAGCAATTGGAGGTTCATCTCCATACACCTTTACGTGGTCTGAAAATGGAACTCAAATTGGAACAGGAACATCAATTACAGTAGACCCAGAATTCACAAACACGCAGTATTGCGTCGTGTTGAGTGAGGCTTGTGGTTCGCCTACTGACGATACATGTACACTGATTTACTTCCCTACTCCAATTGTTCCGAACATCACACCGAACAAGATAGAGGATTGTACAGCTGCCTTCTTTGAATTCACAAATTCATCTTCGAACGGAGGTGAAATCGCTACGACATTCTTTGAGTTCACTGATGGAACAAGTATTATGGAACAAGGAGCAGATTCAACAAGCAACTGGTTCGAAATCCCTAGCCTGTATTCTGCAAACATGACCATAACATCAATCTATGGCTGTGTTTATACCGGATCTTTTATTGATTTCATTGAAGTTTTACCGCTACCCGTGGCAGACTTTACGTTCTCTACAAACCCAGCAACATTCTTTGAAACAACGATTCAATTGCAGGACAGATCATCTTTCGATGTAATCGATTGGCAGTGGTTAAGTCCAGGCTCAAGTCCATCTTATAGCAATTCTCAAAACCCCGTATTTAATTACCCTGAAGGTGTTGTAGGTGTATATCCAGTAACCTTGATTGTTACAACTGAATATGGCTGTACAGACACCGTTACGATCGACATGAACATCATACAAGATGTAATTTTCTACGCGCCGAATACGTTTACCCCTGATGGCGATGAGCACAATCAATCATGGGAAATTTTTGTCGCTGGACTAGACATCTATGACTTCGAGTTGTTTATTTACAACCGCTGGGGTGAAGTGATTTGGGAGTCACACGACACTACCGATAAATGGGACGGAACTTATGGAGGAAATATCGTGCCTCAAGGAACATACACGTGGATTGCACGTGGAAAAGATACTGTCAATGACAATAAATTCACCTTTAGTGGACACATCAATGTCTTGAAATAATTTTGCTATCAACGCATTCAAAGAGGAGGCCGATGGTCTCCTCTTTTTTATTTTGAAAAACCATAGAAAAACACCATTTTTGCATTCAAAGTAAGTAACCATGAAAAAAACAATCATTCTACTCCTATCCTTAACGTCCATGCTGATTTTTACTACTTGTGAAGTACTCAATGAAGCGGCTTCAATGGTGAATTCTGCAACGACAACTGCACCTGTAAAGCCTTCATTGACAAACGACGAAGTGATCTCAGGATTGAAAGAAGCCTTGAGTGTTGGAATAAAAAATTCGGTGAGTTTAACCTCTGTTACGGATGGTTTCTTGAAAAACACGGCCATACGTCTACCCTTCCCTCCTGACGCTGCCAAAGTAAAACAAAAAGCGCTTGACCTTGGGTTGACAGGTCAAGTGGAAAAGTTTGAAACCACACTAAACCGGGCAGCTGAGGAAGCAACAAAAGAAGCCTTGCCTATTTTTGCGGATGCCATTAAGAACATGAGTATTTCTGATGGATTTGCCATATTAAATGGTGGAGATGGTTCAGCGACAAAGTTCTTGCGCGACAATACCTCTCAAAAGTTGGTTGCTGCATTTTACCCAAAAGTTCAAGCGGCCATAGCTACTGTAAAATTGACTGAATATTGGGAGCCACTAATTACCAAATACAACGCTGCAATGACGATTTCAGGTGGCCAAAAATTGAATCCTGACCTGAATAAATACGTGACGGAAAAGGCGATTGAAGGATTATTCTACATGGTTGCTATTGAGGAAAATAAGATTCGTAAAGATCCGATGGCGCGCGTCACTGATATTTTGGCAAAAGTATTTGGTAGCCTAAAGCAGAATTAATAGCAGACTTTACTTCTTATGAAATATCCTGCTACTGAACTTGTTCTCGACGCTAAAGGAAAGGTATACCATTTGGGCATCTCACCAGATGCACTTGCGGATACCATCATCCTCGTTGGCGATCAAGATCGCGTGGCTATGGTTTCAGATTTATTTGACTCTGTTGAACACCGCTCGAGACATCGTGAATTTGTTTGCCATACCGGCATGTATAAGGGAAAGCGAATCTCAGCCATTTCTACAGGTATTGGAACAGACAACATTGACATAACAGTCAATGAGTTGGATGCCTTAGCAAACATTGATTTAATTCAACGGGAGAATCTACCAACATTTAGACAACTCACACTCATACGCATTGGCACTTGTGGCATTTTGCAAGCAGAAGTACCAATCCATTCCTACATCCTCAGTTCTCATGCCTTTGGATTGGACAACATTGCGCACTTTTATGAAGTTCCACAAACCGAAGTCGAGCTTGCGTTGAAAGAAGCGATTGAATCTCAAATAACCCTACCCGAAGCCATTCACCCCTATTTGATTAGCGCTTCACAAGAACTGAATGATCGATTGCGCTCAGAACTCACGTTTGATGGGTTAACGGTTTCGAGCAGTGGCTTTTATGGTCCTCAAGGTAGACAGCTGCGCCTGAAGGCTAAAACTGCACTGCTGAACGAGCAATTGACGGATGTAAAACTCGAAGGATTGAAGGTCATGAATTTTGAGATGGAAAGCTCAGCTTTGTTTGCCTTAGGACGTTCGTTGGGTCATCAATGCGCAACAATATGTCTTGGAATTGGCAATCGTCCCAAACTCGAATTTTCAAAAGGGTATAATGAAGAAATAACGGTATTGATCCGTTATGTTCTCGATCGAATTTAATTCGATACTGGCCGATAGATGGTGTACTTTCCTGTTGTGATCGTGCTGAATTTAAAGGTGCTCTTCCCTACCTTCTTGCCTGTATATCCTGTATTTTGATGAATGAGCACAAGTTCATCCACATTCTTTACCTCAAAGACTATAGCCGTGTGATGTGGAAAGATTTCCGTGGATTTCACCCCATTTGTTACTGAAACTGTTTTGAGTTTTTCAAATTGGATGATATCCCCCGGCATGATGCATTCTCCTTTTTTTAGCGCCCGACCAAATTTGTACATTCCATCCCACTTCGAATTTGTTTCATCAAGAACATATTTGGCCAAATCCCAGCACTCGCCGCGATCTACCTTTTTCCCTAGTTTTTTCCCCGCCAATTCAATGATTTGGGCATTTATCTCTGAAACAGAGTCGCATTGGGCTGAGACACTCGATGTGAGTAAAAGCAAACCTAGCAAGAGTTTATTTTTCATGGGCAGAAAACGAATTTTACATTCATTCGTTACGCAGTAGCGGCCGAAAGTATGCGTTTCACTTTATTGGCATCTACTTTTAAGATGGATTCAGAGAATAGAGATTCTTCATCCATCTGTACTTTTAAAGTTCCTGAAAAATGAATGGCATTTGGATTCAATTCAGCGACCAAACGTCCAATATTTGCAGCATTCACGCCACCTCCAGTCATGATTTCTATTCTACCTGCGGAATACTTGATCATTTCAGCCAAAACTGGATAACCTATATCTACATTTCTTGCCAAGCCTGACGACAAAATGCGTTTAAGCCCATGTTTGATAAGAATATCCATACCCTTTTTCCATTCCACACAATCGTCGAATGCCCGATGAAACGTTACTTCAAGTCCATCGGCCTTTTTCATGATTTCTTTCAGAATGGGTTCGTCGATAGAACCATTCTCATTTATCACGCCTATGACAATCCCAGCAGCGCCCATGTTCTTGCAATTTACGACTTCGCGAATGATTAATTCCAATTCATCCGAGTTGTAGCTAAATCCACCCGGCCGTGGACGAATGAGCACATGGGTAGGTACACCATAAGCAATCGCATATTCGATCATGGAGAATGAGGGTGTGAGTCCACCCTGTTCTAGATTTTGACACAGTTCAATTCGGTCAAAATTCAGTTCCTTTGCGAGTTGAATGGCTTCAATCGAAGCAGCGCACAATTCAAATTTCATTATTTAGAAAATAGCATAATTTCATCTAAAAAGGTCCATTGTATATGGCCTTCGCCTGGCATTCCTTCTGGAATCGCATCAAACGTCACAATTTTAAATCGGACATAGCGTGCTTTTTTTTGAATTTGAAAAGCAAAAGGCAAGTGTTTACCACGCCCTTGGGACTTATAAATAGGTTTATCAGGCAGGAAGGCCCATTTTTTTCCGTTTGTTGACACTGAGATTCGCACAAAATTTGGTAGATGAATCCATGAACCAATGTCTTCCAAGAAATTGAGCTCCGCATGGTCAATTTTAGATTTCTTTCCGAGGTCAACAATGAATTCAATTTCCTGATCATCGAAACCTACCCATTCGTTGCCCTTCCATGGTTTCGCACCGATAATTCCGTCCACCAAAGTGAGATCACCACCGCTATTGTAGCGTTCATCTGGTGGAGTAATGTATTCCACATTCAAACCTATTGAAGGGTGTATCGTCATTTTAAATTCAGAAGGTTTAGGCATGTATTCGGACTTCACGTCAAAGCGATACGTCACCACAGAATCAAGCCCTCTCTTAAAGTGCAATGTATTTTTTCCAATCAGAAAATCAGGGTACTTTGGAGCGACATTCGTTTCATCCAATCGCGCAATCAGGGCCAATTGATCGCTTGTATCAGCAGCCGTAAAAACAACGCCCAATCCATGTTCTTTTCGCGAAACTTTCATTTCAGGATAAAACATAGCACGCGAATAATTCACATTGAATCGATCGAGGTACTTCAATTGGTGTTTGATCAATACTGAACGGAACACCTCATAAGAAGGCGCTTCAACACACCAAAGCACTTGTGCTAAGGCCAAGGCACGCGGATAAAGCATGTATTCCAATTGCTTCATGTCTGGTATGTACTCCGTCCACAAATTAGCTTGTCCGCCCAAGACATGCGTTGCTTCTGCAGCAGAAAGACTAGAAGGGATTGGATTGAATTGATAAACTTTTTCGACCGGCGTATAACCACCGATGGCCAAAGGTTCACTTGAATTTTTACTTTGATAATGATCAAAATAACAATGTGAACCGGGTGACATGATCACGTCGTGGCCCTGTTTTGCCGCATCAACTCCACCTTCAAATCCGCGCCAAGACATGACAGTGGCATTCGGACTTAAGCCACCCTCCAAAATTTCATCCCAACCAATTAATTTCCTTCCTTTTGAAGTAAGGTAATTGTCCATCTGTGTGACAAACCAACTTTGTAGCTCATGTTCATCCTTTAAACCATTTTCACGAATCACTGCTTGACATTTCGCACACTTTTTCCATCGTGTTTTTGGTGCCTCATCTCCGCCAATATGAATGTACTCCGAAGGAAAGAGCACCATCACCTCATCCAGTACATTCTTCAAAAATTGGATGCTCGATTCATGTGCACAAAAAATATCGTCAAAAACACCCCACAAGCCTTCTACTCC
>CAMBMC010000136.1 GCA_945868555.1 Chitinophaga pinensis
ACACTTCCTCGCCTGAATCTGTCGATAATCCTTCCGAGAAGAAGTACTTCAACGATATAATTCCGTAGCCCGTTTGCACGTATTTGCTATTTGCAACACGCGAAATGGTTGAAATATCCAAGTTGACAACTTCTGCAATATCCTTGAGAATCATTGGACGAAGATTTGCCTCATCACCCGTCAAAAAATAGGCGCGTTGATAGTTCATGATGGCATTCATCGTGAGTAACAAGGTATTTTGACGTTGCTTGATCGCATCAATAAACCACTTTGCACCGTCTAACTTTTGCTTCACAAACATCAAGGCATCTTTGTCTGATTTCGACCGTTTTGCACCTTCAGCGTAAGAGCGCAACATCTGTTCATACTCGCGACTCACCTTCAACTCTGGTGCATTTCTGCTGTTGAGCGTAAGTTCGAGTTTACCCTCAAATTCGGTGATTAAGAAATCTGGGATAATTTGTTGGTAGTTCTTTGCCGTTTCCTTCATTGAACCGCCCGGTTTTGGGTTGAGCTTCAGGATTTCGTCAATTGCCTCCTTCAAATCTTGGTCTTCGATTTCGAGCTTTTTGGTGATTTTATCGTAGTGTTTGCGGGTAAATTCTTCAAAAAACTGCTCCAAAATCACCTTAGCCGTGTAACGTGTGATGTCGCCATCCTGCCTGCGGTTGATTTGAATCAATAGACATTCTTGAAGATCGCGTGCACCTACTCCGGCAGGATCAAGCTCTTGGATCACCAAAAGCACCTCTTCAATTTCGGCTTCTGTGACCATGATGTTGGCAGAGAAAGCCAAGTCATCGACAATCGATTCTATTTCTCTATTCAGGTAACCCGATTCATCCAAGTTTCCAATGATGGTATCTGCAATTACATATTGTGTGTCGTCAAGGTCCAAGAGTTGAAGTTGCTCAGTCAATTTTTCTTGAAAAGTTGATTCACCAGACAATGGAATTACGCGTTCCTCATCATCCTTGCTGTGGTTGTTGGCTTTGGTCTTGTAATCGGAGCCATCTTCATCGATGTAATCTGAAATGTCGAAATCGGGCTCATCCTCGTCGAACTCATCCGTGTCGTCATCCGCGTTGTCGTATTCGTCTTCTTCAAAATCTGCACCTTCTTCAAGAGCAGGATTTTCCTCGATTTCCTGTTTGATCCGCTGATCCAATTCCATCGTTGGCACTTGCAATAACTTCATCAACTGAATCTGTTGAGGAGACAGTCGCTGTTCGAGTTTTTGAACAAGATATTGTTTTAGTGCCATGGTTTATTAACTACAGTGTTGAGTTCAACAACAGTCCGAAGGTAATAAGAAAAGTTCAATGTGTCTCAGATGTATGAAACCTCAATAACGCTTATCATTAGAATGATATTCGGCCGCTGAAGTGCAAAAATTAAAACTCTGCGTTTTGTGGTGTGCGTGGGAATGGAATCACGTCGCGGATGTTTGACATACCGGTAACGAACATCACCATGCGTTCGAAACCAAGGCCAAATCCTGCATGTGGAACAGTACCAAACTTGCGGGTATCTAGATACCACCACAACTCCTCTTCTTCTATATGGAATGCTGCACATTTTTCGCGCAGCACGTCCAAACGTTCTTCACGTTGTGAGCCACCTACCATTTCACCAATGCCAGGGAAAAGAATATCCATCGCTGCCACCGTCTCACGACCAGCTTCACTGTTGTCATTGCGACGCATGTAAAACGCTTTGAAAGACGCAGGATAATCGGTGATGATCACGGGACGCTTATATTCCTTCTCTACCAAAAAACGTTCGTGTTCGCTTTGTAAATCAGTTCCCCACTCCACTTCGTACTGGAATTTCTTCTTTTTGTAGTGATTTGAGTTGCGCAATACATCAATCGCTTCAGTGTAGGTTATGCGTTTGAACTCGTTCGACACCACAAATTGTAGACGCTCAACAAGTCCCATATCACTGCGCTCATTCTGTGGCTTCGTTTGTTGTTCAGCAGCCTCACGATCGTGTAAAAATTTCAAGTCATCCGGAAAGTTGTTCATCACATAGCTACAAATGTACTTGAGCATTTCCTCAGCCAAATCCATGTTGGCATGAATGTCATTGAAGGCTACTTCCGGTTCGATCATCCAAAATTCAGCAAGGTGGCGAGATGTATTCGAATTTTCAGCGCGAAATGTTGGTCCGAAGGTATATACTTTTCCAAGTGCCAATGCTGCCAATTCGGCTTCAAGCTGTCCGGATACCGTTAAGTTTACCGCCTTGCCAAAGAAATCTTGCTTGTAATCAATTGCACCATCTTCTGTCAATGGAGGGTTTTGGGCATCCAAGGTTGAAACACGGAACATTTCACCGGCTCCCTCTGCATCAGAACCTGTAATGATAGGCGTGTGGATGTAGTAGAAATTCTGATCGTTAAAAAACTTATGAATGGCATACGATACAGCGTGACGAATTCTAAACACTGCACCGAAGGTATTCGTGCGAAAACGCAAATGTGCTTGTTCACGAAGGAACTCCATGCTGTGTTTTTTCGGCTGCATCACAGTGCGTTGCACATCGTCTGGATTTGCTTCACCGATGATTTCGATGGCTGTAACTTGCAGCTCCACCGCCTGGCCTGAACCTTGAGAGGCAACAAGTGTTCCTGTTAACCCTACAGCCGCAGCTGTTGTGATTTTCTTCAATAGCGCTTCATCAAATTGCTCAAAATCAACTACCGCTTGTAGCGTATGAATGGTTGAACCGTCATTGATTTGAATGAATCGATTGCTTCGAAAAGCCCGAACCCATCCTTTTACACAATAGTTTTGGCCAATTTCTGGCTGTTTAAGAATCTCTGCAATTTCTGTACGCTTCATGTCCGATTGGAATATGCGCAAAAGTAGTAAGAAAAGGGTATTAGATTTTAAGATATCAAGATTTTAAGACGATAGACACTTCTTCGCTCGATGAGCTTCGAAGGACAAAGGACCGCTGCGCTGATGGAGTATGGACCGCTTCGCTGATAGAAGATAGATTGAATCCATGTTCTATGTTCTATGCTCCGTTAAAGATCGTTGCGCTGATGGACTTTTAGATATTAAGACTTAAGACAAGGGACAAAAGACAAAAGAGCAGTGCGGCACTTTGGTGGCTGAGGTTCCGAAGGAAGTCTCGAAGCCACAACTGAGGACGATAGACACTTCTTCGCTCGATGAGCTTCGAAGGACAAAGGACTTCAAAAAGTGACGAGTTACTAATTACGAGTTACTAGTTGAGTACAACTTCGATTTTAAGGATATTAAGGATATTAAGAGATGGGACGAAAGATCGCTACGCTGATGGACTTTTAGATATTAATACTTAAGACAAGGGGCAAAAGACAAAAGAGCAGTGCGGCACTTTGGTGGCTGAGGTTCCGAAGGAAGTCTCGAAGCCACAACTGAGGACAAGATACTTAATAGACAATAGACAAATGACTTGATTCTTCTTCGATCAGTACTATGCCAAATTCGTAATTCGTAATTCGTAATTCGTAATTCGTAATTCGTAATTCGTAATTCGTAATTCGTAATTCGTAATTCTATAATTACATCTTCAAGATGATAAACTCCGTTCTACGATTTTTTTGATGTTCATCCTCTGAGCAAGTTGATTTTACGGCTCCTTCACACGGACAATCCACCTTTAGTTTCGATTCTCCATATCCTTTGCCATAAATACGCTCCGGATTTGAAATTCTCGCTTTAATGTAATCTGCTGATGCCTTCGCACGTTTATCGGACAAGGTTGTATTGGAAGCGATAGAACCACGGCAATCGGTGTGAGATCCCAACTCAATCACCATTGCTGGATACTGGTTCATTACCTTAATGATTTTTTCCAATTCTACAGACGCGTCTTTTCGAATATTGAACTTATTCAAATCAAACAAAATAGGTTTGATGTCAATGAGCTTTGCAAGGTCTTGACCCACATCCAATTTCGTCATGGAAACATCTAGAATTTCATGGAGATTAATCTGCCCTGGTTGGGTGATACTGTAATTGAAGCTTAGAGTTTTCTCCAAATACCCCTCCTTACTTAGTTGCACCGTGTACGACAATTTATCTCCTATTTTGTGATCCACAAGACCTTTTTTGAGATCTCCAGATTCAAGATTTGCTCCTTGCATTACTGTACTTTTCGTACTTGCATCAATCACCTTTATGGAAACGCCACTCAAGGGATTACCCGAACTTTTATCTGTCACCAAACAATACAAGGACAATCCAGGATCTTTCTCAAGTGATACGTCTCCGCTTATAGTTTCAAGCGATGGATCGATGTCTTTTGTTGAAATGTTCTTAGAGTTGTTGAAGTACCCTAAAACATTACTTACTCCGACTGTATAATCATTGCCGGGCTCCAAATCAAAGGAATAATTACCATCCTTGTCCGTCAATGCCGTAGCAATAACTTTTCCGTTTTGATCGAACAATTGAACAGTAATTCCTGCCAAAATTTCACCATTGGTTTCGTCACGAATTACTCCTGACACAATAAGCTGCTGAAGGAATGGCTTTACAAGAGCATAAGAATAAATGTCATCATCGCCCTTTCCGCCCTCACGATTGGAGGAGAAATAACCGGTTTGATTGTCCCGATTCATGGAGAATGCAAAATCATCATTTTGGCTATTCACCGGGAGACCTGCATTCATTAACTTGCCAAAGGCTCCATTTTTCGCTGGTAGCAACACAAAAATATCGAGTCCTCCAAGCCCAATGTGTCCGTTTGAAGAAAAGAACAAATGGCCATCGTTGCTGATCCACGGAAACATATCTTGGCCTTCTGTATTCACTGATTTACCTAAATTCTTTACTGCACCAAACGTACCATCAGCGTAAATTTCAACATTGTAAAGATCTGCACCACCGAAGCCGCCGGGCATATTCGATGCAAAATACATGAATTTACCGTCGGAGGTAATTGTTGGGTGACCAACTGAATACTCACGTGAATTAAAGGGTAATTCCTGAATGTTTGACCAATTCCCCAATCCATCAACATCTGCCTTAAAAAGTTTTAAATTTTGAATGCCCTTTTGATCTCTTTTACTTTTTCCTTTTGAAATATTGTTCCGAGTAAAATACACCGATTTTCCATCAGGCGTAAAACACAATGGGCCCTCATGGAAACGGGAATTTACCTTTTTAGAGATTAATTTTTCATTCATCAACTCCTGATCTGTTCCCGCTTGAGCGCGAAACAGGTCCAAAAATCGACGACTATTCCAAGACCATTCATTTTGAACTGCAATTCTTTTCTTTCGCGATGAAACAAAGAATATATCGGAACCAAACGCTGCTGGGTATGCACCAAAATCTGCAAATGGTGAGTTATTCAACAAATTCTTAATTGTAAAATGAACTCCTTGTCGTTCAATGGCAGTAACATAAGAGGTATTGTTGATAAATGATTGACCGCGAAGATCTGCTGATGCCGATGCATGGAATTTACTCATCCATTGATCACTCTCCACATATTTACCATTTTGTTTCAATGCTTGTGCGTAAAGAAAAACATCTTCTCTTGTCGCATCCGTTTGATTGATCATTTGCGCAAAATACACCTCCGCATTTTTCATGTCGCCGAGGTTGTAGTAGCATTGAGCAAGTTTTGATTTCAATTTAGGGCTATCTACTTCTGAACCTATTAATTCTGAATATAATTCTACAGCATAAGCATAAGAAAGCTTCTCAAAGTAGGCATCAGCTTTTTTGAGTTTTCCTGTTTGAGAAAGCGCACTAAAACTCACCAAAGAGAGAAGGGCAGCAAAAAATATCGTTTTCATTTTCATTTTGGTTGTACGCTTAGAAATATCGAGGTGAGCGAATCCCCTGTTTTTTGAATACAAAATCATAAGAAGCGAGCATTTCAAATGTCCCGTAATTGTAATTCCTAATTTCTTGTGTGCCAAAATCACTGGCAAGGCCCAACTTAAACTGCGGAGTAATTTGGTATTGTACAAAAGCCCCAAAAGCGGCATTTAGTCGATACATGGTACCCATCCAAAATTTATCGCGGTAAATTCCTGCAGCACTCAAATCAATACCAATCGGTGCTCCAACAGTAACTTTTACCTGTGCCGTAGGTCGCAATTTCCAGGTATTGGAGAGCTTAACCACACCGCCTATAATCCCGAAATAATGTCGTCGCTCTATATTCGTTTTACTCATGCCGTCGTAACTGTTCTCCAAAATCTTAGGTGAGCTCAATCCGATGAAGAACTTTGGTGTGTGGTAATAAATCCCAAGACCAAAATTTGGATTGATGTGGTTTCTCACGTTGTTTAACAGTTTAGGATCGCTTGCTTCAGATGTTACCAATTCATTCGTAGTAACATTGATCATATTGAATCCTGCTTTCAATCCAAATGAAAGTTTATGATCCTTTTGGCGAAATCGAATGGAATAGGAAAAATCTCCATAAAACATTGTTTGTTGGATTGGACCAATTTGATCATTCACCAAAGTTAAACCTAAGCCAACAGACTCATAAGTCAAGGGTGAGTGCAAACTAAATGTTGTTGATCTCGGTCTTCCATCAAATCCAACCCATTGTTCTCTGTGCATTCCGGTAATGTTCATGACACCTTTACTTCC
>CAMBMC010000137.1 GCA_945868555.1 Chitinophaga pinensis
AACAAAGTCATTGATCCATTGGCTTCCATCTTTTATGTGATTACGCGTATGGAAGAGACCACCAGTACCTTTGAAGATCGACATGGCCGATTTCCTTTGGAGCGCAGTGTTTTGCATCGTTTCGGATGGATTGAGAAGGCGATGTGCGACCGCTGGGCAGTGGATTTTCTGCGATTTCTTGACCGAAAGGAGCTCATCTCATTTAGGAATCGTTCAACCGACGTTGAAATTATTCCAACCTTCGATATTGATAATGTGTTTGCCTATCAATGGAAAAATGGGCTTCGAAAATGGGTTTCAAGTGCTAAAGACGTCATAAAAGGAGATCGACGCCGAATTATAGAACGCCGAGATGTCATAAAAGGGGTAAAAAAAGATCCCTACGATACATTTGAGGATATTCTTGCTGTTCGCAAAGCAGGATTCGCCGTTCGTATGTTTTGGTTGCTAGGCGATTATGCAAAATTTGACCGAAATGTTTCGCACAAAGATCCACGGCATCAAGCCTTAATCAAAACAATGTCTGAATCGTGCATTGTAGGTATACATCCAAGCTATAAATCGAATAGCTATGAATATTACCTGCATGAAGAAAAGGAACGCTTGGAGGAAATTATTCTGCAAACAGTCGAACATTCTCGCCAACACTTTTTAAAGCTTAAAATTTCAGTTACTTACCCGATTCTGATTGAACAGGGTATCCGACACGATTATACCATGGGATTTGCAGAAAATGTTGGATTTAGAGCTGGTACAGCAAGGTCATTCCCTTGGTTCGACCTAACGAAAAACAAACCTACCGAGCTCATTGTGCATCCTTTTGCATACATGGACGGTACCTTGAACGAATACATGAAGTTGTCACCGCTTGAAGCGAAAGAAACCATACTGAAACTCTACAAGGAAATTCAAAAATTCGGCGGAGATTTTTTATGTGTTTGGCACAATGAGACACTCGGCGACTACGGGATTTGGGAAGGTTGGCGCGAAGTTTTGAATTATACATTATCTCTAAACGAACAAAAATGAATCGAACAATCGCATTGACGGGAACTATTCTGCTTCTCATTTCCATTTTGTTAGGCGCTTTTGGCGCGCATGCTTTGAAGGAAATTTTAAGGGAGGAACAACTTGTTTCCTTTGAAACGGGTGTCCGCTATCAAATGATTCACGCCCTCGGCTTATTGATTCTTGGTTTGAATGCAGAACGCCATAAGTTTCAACTTAAAATGATTTATTGGCTTTTGTTGAGCGGTGTGTTCTTGTTTTCTGTCTCCATATATTTTCTTGCTATGCAAGATGTGTTGGGAATGAAACTTAAGTTTTTAGGTCCGATAACACCACTTGGTGGATTGCTTATGATGCTTGGTTGGACAGTTTATGGATTTCAAATTTTTCGCTCAAAATCTAGTCATGAGCAATAAGTTTAAGGTGACAATCTTAGGTTCGGGTACCTCTCAAGGTGTTCCCGTCATTGCCTGTGAGTGTCATGTGTGTTCCAGTAAAGGGGCAAAAGATCAACGTCTTCGAGCATCCATTCTCATCAACTGGCATGGACATAATTTTGTCATAGACTCCGGCCCCGATTTCAGACAGCAAATCTTGAGGTCGAAGATTAAAAGTCTCAGAGCGCTCTTGTACACGCACGAACACAAGGATCACATGGCAGGAATGGACGATGTTCGGGCCTTCAATCACCGCGAACAACGTGACATGGAAATTTTCTGTACAGATCGGGTTGCAGAAGCATTAAAAAGAGAGTACAGATATGTCTTTTCAGGTGAGAGGTATCCTGGAATCCCAACGGTGAATATTCATTTGATTGAAAATAAAACCTTTCGCCTCCCAGATGGACCAATCGTCACCCCCATTGAAGTAATGCATTACAAGATGCCTGTTTTTGGATACCGAATAGGCGACTTTACCTACATCACGGATGCAAAAACCATATCGGCTGAGGAACGAAATAAAGTGCGTGGAACGAAAGTATTGATTGTAAATGCATTGCACCGATCGGAACACATTTCACATTTCAATTTGGACGAAGCATTGGAATTCATCAAAGACATACAGCCAGAAAAGGCGTATTTGACTCACATTTCACATTTATTTGGCACTCACGAGGAAATCATGGCTTCTTTGCCACCCAATGTCTTTGTGGCCTACGATGGGCTAGAATTGGAGGTGGAATGAGTGTGAAGAATTAAAAATTAAAAATGAAGGATGAAAAATGAAAAGATTTTTCTTGTCGGGCGAACCCTTCACCATATGCAATCTACTTTTTTAATTTCATGCCAATGACATTTGGCAAAGCCCAGAAGTTCATGTTGTTATCATTGGCATAGGTGTTAGAGACGTAACTTCCAACCTTTTCAACAACGCGATTGCCCGTGCGAATGTATAAACTTGTTTCAGGTCCACCTTCAATGTAAATTGCATTCGTTAGTCCGTAGGGCATTCCGATCATAAAGCGAATCATCTCATTGTGGGTGTAGGGTGATCGTGAATAGATGTAATAAATGTTGCCTAAGGCATCTGCAGCAGCCACCATCATACTGCACGATTGGTAACGTTTGTTCCAGCCCATTCCTGTGCCATTGCAGTCGATCATACGAAGTCCTTGCGCGTAGCAATGGTAATCGTTTTTCACAGTATGCCAAGGGTCGCATTGAAGATCGATGATGCAAAAATCATGGGCACTGCTGTCTTTAGCATTTAAGGCAATCATGGAGTTGTAGTTCTCACGAAGCAGAGCATTGTTGTGATGTCCATAATTCTTCATGAAGCCACGATTTATTAAGCCATTCGAAAGTTCGTACATTCCAGCATTGAGAACCACATTTAGGTCAAAGGTATCTGCCCATTCACATACAGATCTCGGACGTCCAAATTCAGTTGCAGTAAGCAATGAAAATTCCATTTTAGCTGGAGTAATGCGAACAATGGTAATTTTCGAATCACCTAAAATTGATTTCTGTGGGGCATCAACAACACAATACAAAAGGCCATCGGCCAATGTGTCCCATTGGTATGGGTTTTTTCCAAAATAAGAGCTGTCCACAGCAGCTTGTGCAGAGCTTAAGTGTGCCATGAGAATGAAGCACAAAAGGGTTATTGTATTTTTAAATATTTTCATTCCAATCAAATTTCTTCTTTTCAAACGGAAAAACCTCCAATAATTCACCTGAATAATAAAATTGATAGGCTACTGCCCCTAAAGTGTATGCTTTTAAATCTGCGAATCCGACCAAAAAGAAATAGAAGGGGATTTTAAACCATTTGCTGCGAAATATTTTCCTCATTGGGCTGATCAATTATTGGTTTGCGAAAATAGAAATTCTAGGTCGGCAAATGCGTAAACTTTCAGGAAAACGCTTGTTAAAAAGTTTCTTTTTACATTTGTCTAAATAATTAGAACCATGGCAAACAATTTACTAGAAGGAAAAAGAGGGATAATTTTTGGCGCATTGAACAGTCAATCGATTGCTTGGCATGTAGCAGAGAAAGCTCATGAGCAAGGTGCTCGCTTTGTTTTGACAAACGCACCAATTGCGATGCGCATGGGTGAAATCAATGGACTTGCTGAAAAAACAGGTTCGAAGGTTATTCCGGCAGACGCAACAAGTGTTGAGGATTTGGAAAAATTGATTAGCGAATCCATGGAAATTCTTGGCGGAAAAATCGATTTTATCTTACATTCAATAGGCATGTCGGTGAATGTCCGAAAGGGAAATCATTATACAAATGAAAATTATGATTACACGATGAAAGGCTTGGATGTTTCGGCACTTTCATTCCATAAGGTCATGCAAACAGCGAAGAAATTGGATGCCATGAACGAGTGGGGTTCGATTGTCGCTTTGACCTACATTGCTGCGCAACGTGTGTTTCCGGATTACAATGACATGGCTGACAATAAAGCCTATTTGGAATCAATTGCGCGTAGCTTCGGATACCACTTCGGGGTGGACAACAAGGTGCGTGTGAACACAATTTCTCAGTCTCCAACAATGACAACAGCTGGTAGTGGAGTGAAAGGATTTTCTGAATTCATTTCTTTTTCCGACATGATGTCACCTCTTGGGAACGCCGATGCAAGTGCTTGTGCAGATTATTGTGTCACTTTGTTTTCCGATTTGACACGCTATGTGACGATGCAGAACTTATTCCACGATGGTGGATTTTCAAATACGGGAGTAACTCAACAAGTCATCGACCGGTTTTCCGAAGAATAATTTTTGAAATGCAGTCTTAGGGCTGCATTTTTTGTTTTATTTCGAAACATGTTTCGTTAAGATTAAACTCAAAAGAAAAATCAATGAAGTTGATCATCGCATGTTTATTGTGTTTCACAAGTGTATGGGCACAACAACTACCACTTCGCAATGGGCAAGGCGGACTATTTAGTTTAGGGCTTCGAACAACCTTTAGCGGGTTTACTGGTTCCAATGCTTTGGCTTCAGGAAGTGGTTTTGGAATTGGTGGACAATTCAGACTGCAGCCTGCAGCATCCGTGAATACAGATTGGTTTTTTGATTACATCACTGAAAACGCCGGTGATTTTGCCAATCGTACAGATTACCACATTGGCTGGAGTGTCTTGTATTATCCACTAAAAAATCAAACACCATTTGCTCGCCCTTATATTTTAGCCGGACATTGTTTTGATTATACCAAACTGCAAGAAAATGCCAACCGCAACAATTACATGGAGCGCTGGAGTTCTGCCATTCAGGGTGGAATAGGTGTACATCTCAAGCTCACGGAACGACTTGATCTCTCCTTGGTCGGTCAGTACATGATCCATTTAGGAACAGACATTCATGAAGAATATGTAAATGGTCAAGTGATTTTTCACGAGGAGAAGGGAGGGACACTTGAGGGACATTTACTGTTCAATGCAAGTATCAACTATAAAATTGCAGACTTATGGTAAGAGGATTCGTTATTGCTGCATGCATGTTTGTAATGGGTACTTCATTTTCTCAAGTTCTCATCGGTCCTGGCTTGATTAAAGCCACGGGAAGTATAACTCCAGGGCTTATGGTTGATCAGCCTATGCGAAACGTCTATTTTTCAGGTTTTTCTGAAGTGTACACGAGCCGCAAGTTGAGTTTCAGGGGTGATGTGTTGTGGTATGTGGATGGTCAATCAAAGGCAGCTCAGGAAACGTGGCGCTACGGAAGGAATCTGAGTGTTTACTTCGGTGCGTTTTATCATTTCAACAAGAAAAACTGGGACATGCACATCGGATTTCAGCCAGGCATGGCCGTCATAAAACCGGCGGGTAGTGTTCAAGCAAATCCATTGGTGAAACCGTGTCCATCAGCAGCATTTCATGTTGGTTCGACCTTTTTCGTTTGGAAGTACTTTAATTTCTATGCTGATCTGGCCTATACACACACCCATTACCGCGGCTTGAATTCAGGTTCGGCATATCTCGGCGAGTTGCTTTTCACTGCAGGATTAGGATTTAACATCAATGTGTTTCAATCCCATAGAAACAAGCGCTAATTACTGATTGCTCAAGAAAATGGCATTTGCCATGAAAAGTTTTCCATTTTCCCAGAATCCGCGGAACAATGGGTTGTCGATCATATAAATGATGCATCCGTTCCCAATATTCTCTTGACCAATAACCAGTGTTTTTGGCTGATTTTTTAATGCTTCGCATCCTGCAAATCCAGCGATAAGTTCGGGTTTTTCTGAAAGGGTAACTACGTTTGCTGCGCCATCGAAACATGAATATCCATCTGCACTGAGTTTCAAGGTGAAGTAATCACCAGTGTAGCCAAATGCCAAAGGATTGGTGTGGTCCACCGTGCAGCGGAATATAGCTCCTGTTATGGTCTGCTTGATGTATTCACGTTCTTGTTCGTTGTACTTGATGTGCGGGTGTTCGTGAACCTCTTCGGCATCACCTTCCTTACTTTCATCGATGCTTTTCACTTTTAATGCATACCCTTGATCAGAGGTAAAGCCAGCTGCCGACGCGCCTATCGCAATCAATTTTCCGCCATTTGAAATCCATGTTTGAAGAGTTGACTTTGTTGATTCATCCATAAATATTGATGCATCGCCTTCTGGAACAATCAACACGTTGAATTGAGTGAGTTGCTGCGCATCCAATACATTGGGATGAATTTGGGTAATTGGCAAGTTGAGCTCTTTTTCGAAAAAATGCCATGTTTCGCCAGCGCTTAATGAAGATGTTGCATCGCCAAAAATCATGGCTACTTTCGGCACCTGAATCATCTTTACATAGGAAGAGCCAAGATCATTGCCTTTGTCAACCATTCCAGTTCGGGTTGCTGTGAGGTATTTTTCGTGTGAATTAGCAACAGAAATCAATGTTTCAGTGAATAATTTGGAGGAGTTATCACCTTTAGCAATAATCAGTGTTCCTCGCGCATATTCCTTTCCATTCAAGGTAAATGGATTTTCTGCAAATCGAACACGTATACCTTTTTGAATGAGATCAACCAGGAATCTGGCATCCCGCATGCTGTTCCAATCCGTAAGGTAGGCATAGGCGTCCTTGTCAGACGTGTTTGGTGTGAAAATCGGTGTTGCCTT
>CAMBMC010000138.1 GCA_945868555.1 Chitinophaga pinensis
CTTTTTTGCTTGCGAAAAGGCAGTGCTGAAGCCAAAAACAGCCACACAAAGGACAAGGGATTTAGCGCAAAATGCCTTCCAGACCGAGTATAAACGCATATTCTTTGGCAATTTCTTTTCGTTCTTGAGTTCTACCTGATCCACCTCCATGTCCTGCATCCATGTTGCAATCAAAGACGAGTGGGTTGGCATCCGTTTTCAATTCACGCAATTTCGCTACCCATTTCATTGGTTCCCAATATTGTACTTGAGAATCGTGGTATCCTGTGGTGACAAAAATAGCGGGATAATTCATGGCGTGGACGTTGTCATACGGTGAGTACTTTAACATGTACCAATAAAAGTCGGCCTCATTTGGATTTCCCCATTCTTCATATTCGCCCGTAGTCAAAGGAATGCTCGTATCTAACATGGTCGTCACCACATCAACAAATGGCACTTGAGAAATAACACCTTTCCATAAATAAGGCGCCATGTTGACTACAGCACCCATCAGTAATCCACCAGCACTTCCACCTTGTGCATAAATCTTCGTTTTATCGCAATAACCTGCCGTTCCGAGAAACTCTGCCGCATTGATGAAGTCGGTAAAGGTGTTGATTTTCTTCATGAATTTCCCGTCCTCG
The DNA here is from genome assembly GCA_945868555.1 of Chitinophaga pinensis. Taxonomy (GTDB): domain Bacteria; phylum Bacteroidota; class Bacteroidia; order Flavobacteriales_D; family Crocinitomicaceae; genus M0103. Next base: position 627 of record CAMBMC010000138.1, read on the forward strand.
TACCAATGCTCACCCATGTATTTGCTGCCGCGAATGTGCGCCACCGCATAGACAAATCCGCGATCGAGCAAACTCAAACGTGTGGCGCTAAACACATCGGGCAGCGTGTATCCGTAAGAACCATAGCCGTACAACAAACAGGGTGCTTTTGAAAGGTCTATTCCTTTTTTGTAAACGATAGAAACTGGAATTTTTGTCCCGTCATTCGCTAAAGCCCAAACACGCTTGGATTCATAGTTGTCAGGCGTGAAGGATTTGTCCAACAAGGTGCGTTGAAACCAAACGGCTTTCGATCCATTGGCCAAATCGTACTGATACACCGTTGCAGGAGTCGTGAGTGAATTGTAGTTGAAAAAGAGTTTATCCGCAGCATAATCGTTATTCAAGCCCAAACCTGTAAAATAGGTTTCTTCATTGAAAAGAATTGTTTTCGATTCGTTCGATTGCAGATTCGTTGTGATGATTTTTCGAAGTCCATTGGTGCGCACTTCGCTCACCATGTAATTCTTCAAGACCAACAGTCCTTCCAACAAAACATCCGCAGCATGGGGAATTATGACCTTACACTCAAAGATATCACTTGGGATTCCAGCGCTGAATACCACCTTGCGGTTTTTCGCGTCCTTGTTCGATAGGATATAAAATCCCGATTCGTGGTGATCTACTTCATACAAATGATCTTTCTCACGCTTCAAGAATGTTTTCGGAGCATCTGCCGGACTATTCGCATCAATCAACTGCAACTCCGATGTGGTTGAACTAAAGCTGTAAATGAAGATGAATTTGTCAGTCAATGACTTGGTGATCGCAACGTTGTATTTCTCGTCATTTTCTTGGTAAACAAGCACATCTTTCGAATCGTCGGTTCCCAAGGTATGGCGGTAAACCTGGAACTCTCGCAGCGTTTGCGGGTCCTTTTTTACATAAAAGATGGTCTTGTTGTCATTCGCCCAAACAATTGAACCGTCTGAATCCGAGATCACATCTTTCAAATAACGACCTGTTTTATTGTCACGAATGCGAATGGTGTATTTTCTTCGGCCGATGTAATCTTCAGAGATTGCTAGTAGTTGATTGTCCGGAGACGGTGACCAATCGGCCAGCTGATAAAATGACTGATTCTTTGCACGCTCATTTTCATCAAAATAAACAGCTTCTTTCGCACCGATTAATTGATAAATAACAGCATAATCTTTACCTTCCACATTTCTCGACTGATAGGTCATTCCATTTAAAATGTAAGGCGCACTTTTATCGTTTGGATCGATGCGTTTTCCAAATTCATCCAAAAGATTTTCCTGAAGATCTTCCAAATGCGTGAAGTAAGAAGAGGCGTAGGCATTTTCATTCGCGAGCTGTTCGAGCACTTCCTTTGAATCGCGCTGATTCATCCAATAGTAGTCGTCAATCCGCTCGTGACCATGCAGAGTGAGTTTTTCAGGATGTTTCGGAGCTTGGGGAACGTTTGTCTTTGACATAGGAGATTGGGCGTAGATAGAACCAATGGTGATGAAAAGAAGTGTATTTAACTGTTTCATAGGGACTAAAATGTGAAGTACAAAGTTAACTGATTAACTCGGTTTTGCACATTTCTTTCCTTACATTTGCAGTAATGAAAACGCTGTATAAGTTCTTGCTCAATGCGCTTCCTCGACCTTTGTTGATTCGCTTGAGCTATCCGTTTAAAAAGGTGGCGCCGCTGTTGTACAAAGGGAACAAGGTGGAATGTACGGTGTGTGAGCGCTCGTTTTCGAAATTTCTTTCCTATGGTTCCGATACGGCGCACCGTGAGAATGTACTTTGTCCGTATGACCTCACGCTGGAACGTCACCGCTTGATGTGGTTGTACCTTCGGGATCAATCGAACTTCTTCAGCGCGGAAAAGCTTCAAGTCTTGCACATTGCGCCAGAACAATGTTTTCATGCTCGATTCAAAGCACAGAAAAATCTCGATTACCTCACGGGAGATTTGGTGTCTCCGATAGCTGATATTCATTTTGACTTGCATCACATTCCCTTGGAAGACAATCGCTTTGACGTGGTGTTTTGCAACCATGTATTGGAACACGTGGACGATGCGAATCAGTGTATTGCTGAACTTTACCGTGTAATGAAACCGGGAGGTTGCGGAATCATGCAAGTACCGCAAGACTTTGACCGTCAAGTGACGTATGAAGACCCTACGATTACCTCGCCAAAAGACCGTGAAATTCATTTTTGGCAAAAGGACCACGTGCGTTTATTCGGAATGGATTATCCACAATGGTTGGAGCGAGCGGGTTTTAAGGTATCTGAGTTTGATCCACGCAAAGAATATGGGGACGAAAAAGTAGTTCGCTACCGTCTGCATGAAAAAGAAATCTTGTACATTGTACACAAATAATTAGCTATGAAAAAGGTGTTTTCCGCAATTGCAATGATGTTATGTGGCATCTCGTTTTCTCAGAAAAATGTATTTATCGAAATCTTACCCATTGTTGGCTCAACACCACTTCAAATCGGTGCGAATCACGTCGATGCTTCAGGGACTGCATTTAAATTGGATCATTTCGATTACTACCTTTCCAACTTGCATGTCATTCACGATGGTGGACAAGATTTGGATTTGTCCGACACAATATTCCTCGTAGAACCTTCGAATTACGTGCTTTATTTAGGGTTTTTAAATGTTCAAAACATCGAACAGATCAACTTTGGCATTGGTGTTCCGGAGGCAATAAACACAAGCTCAAGTCCAGCTGCTGTTGACATTTCAACTTGGCCATCAAATCACCCACTAAGCTTTCAAGACCCTTCCATGTACTGGGGTTGGTTATCTGGTTACATGCACATGATCATCGGTGGATGGGCTGACGTCAACGGGGATGGTACAGCAGAAAACACGGAAAACTATTTTGAATTACACAACCTTGGTAATCAAAACTATGCTCCCGTAAGCCTTCCAGTTGTTCAATCAAACAGTTATCCTGATCAAATCGATATACATGTGAATTGCCATGTTGATACTTGGTTAAATGCTGTGAACCTAGTGACCTGTGGAATTAAACATGGAACTACTGGATTGAACAGCTTGGTAATGCAAAATGTATTGACGCAAACGGTGTTTGATCAAAGCCCAAATGCAGGTGTAAACACACCAGCTCCAAGTACAGGAAGCATTTATTATTCCACAGATGCCTGGTTACTTGAGATTTTCTGGAAAGATATGCTTAATGCAGGAAAAGGTGAATTGATTGATGCTTCTGGTAAAATTGTAAAGTCATTCGTTCCTGAACATTCTGCAGGCAGCACGACATTCTCGGAATTAGAATCTGGTGTGTATGTATTTAATATGTACAATACGAACAAGGTACTCATTCGATCGATCAAAATAGTTCAACAGTGATTCCTTGGAAAAACATAGGTTTTATTGGATTTTTCGGGGCATTGGTAGTGCCCCTTTTTTTGGTGCGATGTAAAACCGGACCAACTGAAGTTTCAAGCATTCAAATTCCAACACCTTCCGATAACCCAATGAGTGAGGAGAAAGTGGCGCTTGGCCGAGCCTTATTCTTTGATAAAAGACTTTCCATAGATGAGTCGATTTCCTGTGCCTCATGTCATTTACCCGAGTATGCCTTCACCGATCGAAAGAAAGTGAGCACAGGAGTAGAGGGGAGAATGGCTCAACGCAATGCGCCTTCCTTGTTGAATTCAGCCTTTCTTCAAACAGCCATGTTTGATGCTCACTTAGCGTCTTTGGAAGTTCAGGTACTTGTCCCCATTCAAGAGCACACGGAAATGGATATTCCGATGAATGAATTATTGAAGAGCTTGCGAAAAATAGAAAAGTACCAACAAGCCGCGAAGTCGATCTTCAACCGAGATTTTGATGCCTATGTCTTAACACGAAGTATAGCTGCTTTCGAACGCTCATTGATCTCCATGAATTCGCGCTTTGATCAATATCAGCAAGGAAAGAAATCAGCATTGACAAAAGAGGAACTGAGAGGGTGGGACTTATTTTCCAATCAGCTCTATTGCACCAAGTGTCACCCTGCACCTTACTTCACCACATTTGTGGCAGAAAATAATGGACTTTATACAGAATATGGCGAAGACAAAGGAAGGTTTCGCATTCACGGTGACACGAGCGATATTGGTAAATTCAAAGTGCCATCCCTCCGCAACATCGAGTTGACCTTTCCTTACATGCATGACGGCAGCTTTGTGGACCTCGACAAGGTTTTCAAGCATTATTCAACAGGTGGCGTGGGACACCCGAATCAAAACAAGGTCATTCAGCCCTTTGTACTGAACGAAAAAGACAAGAAAGCAGTCAAAGCATTTCTTTTTTCACTCACAGACACCAGCTATATGGTGAATTTCAGATAGAAATCAGTTGAAACAAACAGATTTAATCAACTCATTTTCATTTATTTAATTATTAACCGTTACTTTTTTTAAGCCAAGCATTGAAGATACGTGTTACATAATACCATGCGTTGCGTTTTAGCCGAGTAAGGACTGCAAGCCTTGCGAAACAAACCAGAAATAAAACTCAATGTTATGACAGTTAACCCAATGTATCACCAGACAAATCAGCGGATGGAGGAAGAGCTCTGCTGGATTACACGTGCGAAAGAGAACCCTGAGAGCTTCGGGCCTTTGTACAGACGCTATCACGAGCAGATCTTTCGTTACATCCATCAACGCATGAACGATGAGGAGACCGCGTTTGATGTCACCTCACAAGTATTCATGAAAGCACTCAATAATTTGCACCGCTACGAGTTTCGTGGTGTGCCTTTTTCATCTTGGTTGTACCGAATTGCAAAAAGTGAGTTATACCAAGCGTTTCGCGATAAGAAGGCGGAGAGAACAGTGAATATTGAAAGTTATCAGTTGTATGAAATCATTGATGAATTCGATGAAGACAATTCAGAAGCGAACAAAAAGAAATTGTTTGAGTCCTTGTCGAAATTAAAAGAAGGTGACATGCAGCTCTTGGAGTTACGTTTTTTTGAAAAAAGATCATTTCGTGAAATAGGTGAAATTTTGGACCTCACGGAGAACAATGCGAAGGTCAAATCTTTCAGAGCATTGGAAAAATTAAAGAAAATTTTTAACAACAAATAATACATATGGAAATAAAAACAATCCGATTGGATCGAAGCAGATTGAGCTCAGAGCACATCGCTTCTAGACAAAACTTTAAACAGATTGCGAAGTGTTGTGAAGCACCTTCTATTTCCCCTTTCAAAAGCCCATTGTTCTTCGGAGCAATGGGCTTGTCTTCGTTGACATTGGCAATGATGTTGAGCATCAACGGCCACATGGTTTCTGATGAAAACGATCCGCCGAATAGGGGAATAGAAATAGGCTAAAACAAAGCAAAAGCATTCAGTTTATTATGATGAATCAGATAAATCGGTCACAAAAAATGGATCGATTTATCTGATTTTTTATTTTGAAATACAATTTTCGATATTGTTAACAATAGAAATTTGAAAATAATAGCTTCATTTCCTCGGTAGTTTGCTTAGAATTTAATACTTTTGAAAAGTAAAAAGCTGTTTTAATGCCCTTAAATTAAAGAAATGAGAATTTCAATTGTAGTTATCACTTTGTTATTGAGCAAATTGAGTTTTGCTCAGCACACAAGCTTTAACACTCAGAGGAACTGGTCTTTGAATAAAAAAGAATTGGTTTTTGGCTTGGGGGCAACACAGTTTACTGGAGATTTGGGTGGACGAAACATGACTGGAAAAGATTTCAGCCTTGTTGACATCGATTTTCCGGCAACAGGTTTTGGCGGAATGATTGGTTTCCGATATCGTTTTCATCCATTTTGGGCAACATCGACAAACTTGAATATCTCTATGATTCGCGGAAATGATGCAAACACGAATGAATTGATTCGTGAAAGCAGAAATTTATCATTCCGATCAATGGTGATTGAACTAAGTCA
>CAMBMC010000139.1 GCA_945868555.1 Chitinophaga pinensis
AATGAAGTTGTAGTTTTGGTGATGTACGCGTCTACCATCATTCCATTGGACTCATTGTACTTCGAAAGATCTATTTTATCTAGTTTAATGGACTTCAAATCTAAATGAAACTCTTCTTCCACTTTTTCAGGTGGTAAATCTGTTTCAAAGGCCTTTGCAATGTTAAATGAGCCGTCTAAATGCCTAACCAAGCGAATGTCTCCATCTGTCAGACGAATGGATTTTACATCATACTTACCTGTCATTAGTCCACTGAGATCAAACCCAATGTAGGTATCATTGATTTGAAGAATTCGTTTTTTAGGGTCAAAATCATCCCCTTCAAAAATTTCTAAACCTTCAATGTCAATTGAAATGTATGGGAAATTAGCAAATGGCGCTATATGGCTTCCTTTGATTCGAATTGCACCTTTAAAATCTTTGTTCGCTGTTTCAATGAGACTATTTACAATTGCATCTTGTTTTGCATACACAATGAGCAGAACAGTGAAGAAAAATACAATTGGTGATATGAAGGCAAACAACACAAATCGTTTCCAGAATTTTTTACGCTTCAAAAATGCCAACGTCATACCCTTTAAATCAAATAAGTCCTAAAAATAGATCAAATTGAATTCAAATTGAATTTTTGTTTTCGAATTCATCTAGTTTTAACTTCGAAACAAGACCGAGCTGAGAAATCAGCATTCACGAGTGATTCCAAATCTGAAATACTGAAGCAATCTAAAAAGTTGCTGAATGGCATAGTTTAAGATCCGTAAATATTGCCAATATTCTATTTTTCAGTTTTTGCTCTATAATTGTCCTTTATCATTTGAATAAAAGCATCCTTATTCTTTTCATAATGGCATATGAAAAACCGTATGCAATGCAAGCAATCGCAAAAATTTTAAAATCAAATGGATATAATAAAGCAAGGAAGTGGACGCAAAGTGAGTTACTCGATAAAATGATTAAGTTAGTGGACTTAAAACCTAAAAACTAACGAAATCGTCGAGCTACTAAACAACGTACAAGCGAAGCCACTTGTTTGCAAGAACCACCAAAAGGAAAACTTTGATCGTTCTCAAAAAATAAAATGGAATAACAAAAGTTGAGTCCAGAAACAACTCGAAAAACGGGGAAGGTTCTGTAAAGCCAAACGATAGATTAACAATTAAGATAGAATATGAAAAAATCTTCAGATTTAATCCCCTTACTGCTTTTTCTTCTGTTTTTTCAAATGCTCGGCATGGGACAAAATGCTGAATGCGGTACTGATTTCATTCATAACACGCGAATGCAGAACGATTCTGCTTATCGGAATCAATTCCTTCTCTTTGAATCGCAAGTGGATGCACGCACTGACAATCAAGCAAGTAGTGAATTAAAATCTCTCATTTACACCATTCCCGTTGTTGTACATGTTATTCATTTGGGCGAGTCCATTGGAACAGGTTCCAATATTTCAGATCTTCAAATTCAACAAGCTATTGCGGGACTCAATGACCGCTTTAGAAATGTAAACGGTTTAGGCGTTGATGTTGAATTGGAATTTTGCCTTGCAAGCAAAGACCCAAATGGCAATTCAACAAATGGCATTAACAGGGTAAATGGGTCAAGTATATCCAATTATTCAACAAATGGAATAACACCAACGGGGAATACATGCAGTGGAGCAGTTGAAACTACCATAAAAGACCTCAGCAGATGGCCTGTCTCTGACTATTACAATATTTGGGTTGTTAGCGAAATCTGTAATGGTAGTTTTGTTGGCTATGCATCCTATCCCCTTGGGGGACTTTATGATGGATTAGTTATTGTTTCCACCTCTATGACAAGTAATAGTGGAACATTGCCTCATGAAGTCGGTCACGGTTTTTTTCTTTATCACACCTTCAATGGTGATGGTGGTAATGTTTCTTGTCCAGTAGACACGGATTGTCTTGTAGATGGCGATCATGTTTGCGATACACCCATTCATAAGCAAGGAGATTGCGGTACAACTAACCCCTGTACTTCGACTGGTGTGTGGGACAACAGCCGGTACAACTACATGGCTTATTGTCCTTTGGTCAACAGATTTACTCAAGGGCAAAAAGATAGAATCAGAGCTACAGCCATTGTTGCGCCCAGAGCAAGCTTACTGAATTCAGCAGGTTGTGAGACAGTAGGCCTTAATGAAATAGGTAGTACTGCACTGTTTTCTATTTTCCCTAATCCTGCTCAAAGTTTAATCCATGTCAAAGCAGATCAAAAACTTTTAGGGGCATCTTATGTGGTTCATGACAATACAGGTAAAACAATTTTAAAAGGAATAATAACTTCGGAGAACACAATCATTGAATTAGGCCATTTATCTGGAGGTTTTTACTTGTTAAGTTTGGGAGAGAATTTGAAACAGACATTTCAATTTATAAAAGAATAAACCCAAGCCACAAGAGCAGCTCCAAAACGTTTATGCCAACAATTGAACTACCTGACATAAGTTTGGGTAGAATAAATGATCCCCACCTGCGTTGAAAACCTTTCTTATTCGCCGCATATTTGCGGTGTTTATTTCTTATATTTGCCGCAAACGTCGGATTCAATGGCAAAATACATCTACGAATATAACAACTGGACTGACTTTACTTGGCAAGACTCGGTGATCAACTCCATATTCGGTGAAGTGCGTTTAATGCAAGGTAAAATCATCGGACAGATGAATGCTTTAGGATTCACTGCAAAAGAAGAAGCGACGCTCACTGCATTAACACTCGACGTTGTAAAATCATCAGAAATAGAGGGCGAATTGCTCAACTATGATCAAGTACGTTCATCGATTGCCAGACGATTGGGCATTCAATCTGCAGGACTTGTTAAAACGAATCGTCATACCGAAGGGATTGTAGAAATGATGCTCGATGCGACACAGCGCTATGAATTACCACTCACAGAAAAACGCTTGTTTGGCTGGCATGCCGCACTCTTCCCTACCGGATTTAGCGGGCCTTATCAAATTGAGGTGGGTTGTTATCGCACAAAAGAAATGCAAGTGGTTTCTGGGGCAATGGGCAAAGAAAAAGTACATTACGAAGCAGTTAGGCATGAGTTTGTGCAAGCAGAAATGACAAAGTTCATCACTTGGTTTAATACAAATCATTCACTCGACCTTTTACTAAAAGCCGCAATAGCCCATTTCTGGTTTATCATTATTCATCCATTTGATGATGGGAATGGTCGAATCGGTCGTGCACTTACAGATCTGCTCCTTGCTCGTTCTGAAGGAAGTGGCGAGCGCTTTTATAGTATGTCTAGCCAAATTCTGGAAGAGCGTAAAATGTATTATGCTGTATTACAAAAAGTCCAGCACAGCTCAAATGACATTACCGAATGGATCAATTGGTTTCTGCACTGCCATAAAAGCGCTATGCTGGCCACGGAACATACTACCCAACAAATTCTTAAAAAAGCAGCATTTTGGACGCTTCACGAAAAAACCTCAATCAACGAAAGACAACGAAAAGTCGTGAATATGCTATTTGATAAGTTCGAAGGGAAATTACAAAGTTCAAACTGGGCGAAAATCAATAAGACCTCATCCGATACGGCCTTGCGAGACATTAAAGATTTGGTAGAAAAAGGAATTTTAAAACAAACCAATGAAGGCGGACGAAGTATCAACTACGAACTGGTCGATTTTAATCTGCCTTAATCACAAAGTCAAAACCGAAGCTTTTCAATCGACTTTATTACAAGAAAACAACCCCTTCATTTCACATGAAAACAAAAAATAAATCGCTAAAAGCATTAACAACCTTATGCTCTTTGTTCATCTTGGTTTTGGTCAGCACTGCCCTCCATGCACAAATCATCTATACCGATATCCCCGATGCTACACCCAATGCCACCTTCTCCTTGGATTTGAACAACGACGGAAATGTGGACTTCATGCTGTATTTTGGTGGAAGCGCGGGTGCCGTTGGGGTGCTGTGTTCCCCTCAACAAAACAATGCCTATGCGGGAAATGCAGTCGGCAGTGACTATTTTGCTTGGGCCCTAGAATTGTCTGCAAGCATTTGTGATTCACTCGATACGTGGTACGGCACGAATTACCCGGGAACATTGGGGTTGGGTTCAAGTACAGGATACTGGCCCGGAGCAACCAATCGCTATTTGGCGCTGAAACTTATTGTGGGTGCGAATACCTATTACGGCTGGGTGCGCTTGGATGTGTTCCCAACATCCACCTCGTTCACGGTGAAAGATTATGCTTACCAGAGTACCTCAAACGCATGCATTCAGGCGGGACAAACCACCTTAGGTCTTGAAGAATTCAACGATCCAGCACTCACGGTTTTTCCGAATCCTTTCAGTTCATCGACAAGGATCCAGACCAAAGGGAATCTGAACGATGCTACCTTAATCGTTTCAAATGCTTATGGTCAAGCGGTGAAGTGCTTCGAACACCTTTCTGGACAATCTGTTTCCATTTCCCGTAACGATATTCCAAGTGGGCTGTATTTCTTTCGATTAACAGAAGAAGATAAGATTACCTCAGCAGAAAAAGTTATAATTACCGAGTGATCCAAAAGTTAACATTACTGAGTTTGAAACAATCAAGAGAATGGAATCTGTCTTTTTCTTTTGACTTTTTTATCTTTCTTTCCAGATGTTAAATTCTAAGGAAAAAACTCCTGATTTTAACAATAACATACTTTTTTGGATGCTGCCAAGAATTCTAACTATTTCGTTTTTAAGGCTATTTTTTCATTTCATCAAAAATTTTCTAATTTTAAGGAACAAACAAACTACTATGACCAAAATTAATTTTTTGAACAAATTCTATTTCGTTCCTATTGCCTTATTGTTGTTCTTTCATACGTTTGGTCAACAAATGGTAAAATTTGAGACGTTTGAAATAAAAATGTCACAAGGAGGTTGGAACATTGGTTTTGGAGCACCCCAAACATTAATCAACGGTACCAATTCGTATTCCCTACAAATGGGTACCGCGTTTGCAGGCTTTAACTCTGTAATTCCAATGCAATCACTCAATGGTAATTCACAAACAAATTCATATTATTTTTCGAATGGTGCAACAACTCCCTATAATCCAGTTTTATCATCAAATACGGGTGGATTAGTTGAGTGGTACATGCAAATTAAATCTGGGCAGACAAATGTGCAGCCTGGAGGAATAGTTTCTGGGAGGCAAGGAATGGGCGTTGTTTTAGCAAGTTCAGTGAATTCGAACACGTATACAGCTGGAAATCGTTATGCTCTTGTTTATGGTGACGCTGCAGGCGCTGCTGGAAATGGTAAACTTCAACTTGTAGCTATAGCAGATGGTTCAGATTATACCCAATCTACTGTTATCTGCTCTACCTCTGGAACATTAAGCAGTTTCACAGGAGGTAATTCCCATGACCATTTTTCAGTAAAGGTGTCTTATAATCCAACAAATGGCGAATGGTCTCTGTTTGTCAGAAATGACGGAAATGCTTTTAAAGGACCGTTCCACCAAAGCAGTTATCTTCAAGTTGGGGTGCCAACGGTCAACACTCAGTTCACTTCATTATCATTAAATACAATGGCTTACATATGCAATACTACCTCCTCTTCTGATAGGTTTTATTTTGATAGCTATTATGTTTTTACAGGAATACAATGGCAAAGCGCTACGCCAAGAATTTCTTTAATGAGTAACTCTTTATCTATGTCAACTCCGATGATTGCGGGTAAATCGGGTTGTAACAATGCGGATGTGAGTCAATTTTTTCAAATTTCTGCAAACAATCTCACAAATAATTTAATTGTCACACCCCCTCCTGGTGCATTAATAGCGATAAACGATACTTCCAGCTTTACCTCAAGCGCCATTTCAATTGCTCCATCGAATGGAACTGCACAAGGTAAAATTTACGTCAAACATAATGGTTTGTCTTCAACGGTTGGCACAGTGACTGTTTCAAGTATTGGTGCAGTGAGTAAAACAATTAATATTGCAGAGGTATTACTCGGAAATCTTGCAACAACTAACGTAGTACTAAGCTGCAATGATCCTGCTATTCCTATTTCTGTAACTTATACAAATGCGGGCAAAACCTTAACGGGTAAATTGGATCCTTTTAATGACCTAAGAGCTTACACGATTACTAGCGGTATGCCGAGCACAACAACCACGTGTGGTTTTCAAACAGGAGTTAATGGAATTAGATCCTACAAAGCTCAAGAATTTCAAGTTTCCCAATCCGGAAGCTACACTTTCACCATGAGAGCCAGTACCTCATTTGACGGAGCAGGATACATTACCACAGGAAACTTTACCCCCGGGTCTTGCGCTACAGGCACGTGGATCGCTGGTTCTGACAATACAGGTGCAACGGTAATTGGACCAATAACTTTAACCGCTGGAGTGAATTACACGTTGTTTACCACTACTGGTGGTTCACCAACAACTCAGGGATGTTATGCGGCACCACATTCATATATTTGGGATGTTGTCTCTACTGGAGGTGAAC
>CAMBMC010000140.1 GCA_945868555.1 Chitinophaga pinensis
TACGGTCAATGCAGGAGTCGATCAATCCGTTTGTGCTGGGACCAGCGTTACCTTAACAGCCAATGGCGCAACGACCTACAGTTGGAACAATGGCCTTACCAACGGAGTTGCTTTTACCCCTACCTCAACAACAACCTATACGGTTACAGGTACAAGCAACGGGTGCACTGGAACAGACCAAGTTCTCGTAACGGTGAACAATCTGCCAATCGTCAATGCTGGAGCCGATCAGTTCGTTTGTGCTGGGACCAGCGTTACCTTAACAACCAGTGGCGCAACGACCTACAGTTGGAACAATGGAGTTACCAACGGAGTTGCCTTTTCCCCTGCTGCAACAACAACATATACGGTTACAGGCACAAGCAACGGGTGCACAGGAACAGACCAAGTCACTGTGACTCTGAACAATCTGCCAATCGTCAATGCAGGAGTCGATCAATCCATTTGTGTGGGGACCAGCGTTACATTAAGCGCTACGGGTGCAACGAACTACAGTTGGAACAATGGTGTTACCAACGGAGTCGCCTTTTCTCCAGCGGCAACAACAACGTATACAGTTACAGGCACAAGCAATGGATGCACTGGCACAGACCAAGTTCTCGTAACGGTGAACAATCTGCCAATCGTCAATGCAGGTGTAGATCAGTCCATTTGTGTGGGGACCAGTGTTACATTAAGCGCTACGGGTGCAACGAACTACAGTTGGAACAATGGTGTTACCAACGGAGTCGCCTTTTCTCCAGCGGTAACAACAACGTATGCAGTTACAGGCACAAGCAATGGATGCACTGGCACAGACCAAGTTCTCGTAACGGTGAACAATCTGCCAATCGTCAATGCAGGTGTAGATCAGTCCATTTGTCTTGGACAAAGCGTGACGCTGGCAGCCTCAGGTGCTTCGACCTATACTTGGGATCAAAACGTGACCAATGGGATAGCATTTGCACCGACGAGTACATCCACCTACACAGTGACAGGAACCAGTAATCTAGGTTGCACAGAGACCGACCAAGTGACCGTTACTGTGAACAACAGCTCAACTTCAACCGTCACACAAACGTCAACGGATTCATATACAATGAATGGACAGACCTACACACAAAGTGGGACCTATACCCAAGTGATTGGTAATGTTTTCGGATGCGACAGCACCATTACTTTGATCTTAACCATCAACACTTCAGGCTTAGAAGAACTCCTTCAAAACACCCGGGTTTACCCAAATCCAACTAGAGATCTGCTGACCATTGAACGATTGGAAAGCTCGATACAAACTTATATGATTTCAGATGCATCGGGCAGAATTATTACAGAAGGAAAATTGACCGAGAAAATATCTATCATTCAACTAGGAGCGTTTGCGCCAGGATTTTATTGCATAAAAATCGGAGAACTTACTCATCCTGTTAGAGTTATGAAAGAATGATATGCGTAACTTTCCGCTTTCATTCAAAATAAACATGCCATGAAACGCGTAGTTCTCTTTGTTGTAATTACTTCTGTACTCTTGATCGCCTATGTCAGTTATTGCGGGAGTGCCGTGAAACGCAGCAATGATAGGGCGAAACAAAAATCTGAAACCCGCAAGAACATTCAGGATAATACTTCTCAAGAATTCAGTGGAGACACCTCAAAATTTAATGGCAAAGACTTAGAACTCCCTTCAGTTAAAAAAGGTGAGCAAGTGATTCATCATGCTGGATATTCCTTTGTATACAATGAAACCTATGAACAAGCGGCATGGGTAGCGTATGTATTGACTGAAAAAGAAACAGAAAAACTTTACGACCGAACTGACAAATTTATTCAAGACCCTTCAGTGAGCACAGGTTCAGCAACAGTTGACGATTACAGCGGATCAGGGTACGACCGTGGACACCTCGCGCCAGCTGCCGACATGGGGTGGTCGTCAACCACGATGGCAGAGTCGTTTTATTTCTCCAATATGAGTCCACAAGTCCCTGGATTCAATCGCGGGATTTGGAAACGATTGGAAGAACAAGTGCGCAGCTGGGCAATAGAATACGACACTGTCTATGTGGTGACTGGTCCGGTCTTGAAAGGAAGCATGGGAAGTATTGGTGCCAACAAAGTGGCCATACCCAATTACTACTATAAAGTCATTCTCGACATGCATTCAAAACCTCATCAGGCGATTGGTTTTGTCATGGAGAATGCTTCGGCCAGCGGCGATCTGAGCAAGTTTGCTGTTTCTATTGACAGTGTTGAAAGATTTACAGGGATTGACTTTTTTCCATCTTTAGATGATGGAGCTGAAACCACCCTTGAAAAAACAGTCTGTACCTCGTGTTGGACATGGGAGATTAGTCGTCCTGAAAACTCTGGTGAAACGAAACCCGCAGGAGGGGAATCGGTTCAGTGCAGCGGAACAACTCAAGCAGGGGCGCGTTGCAAGAGAATGACAAGTGACCCAAGCGGACGCTGCTACCAGCATCAATAAAAAAGGCGCCACATGGACGCCTTCAAAATGTATGGTGAAAGAAATGTAGATTAATGCTCTTCTTTATCTTCTAAAATTCGTTTCGGGCGCATTTTTTCGAAAATACCCAATGTAATCCAAAACGGAACGATAAAACCGAGAAGGAACAACAACATCCAAAATGCCATTCCGGCAATAACAAGGAAAAGTACGATACCAAATACGCTCATGGTTGTAATATTTAGGGTCAAAAATAAGAAAAAAAAGATACTCGCAAACTATTTCCAATTATAAATTTGATGCCCTGCAATTTGATTCCTTCCAGGAAATTAGTGCTTGGATATCATTCTAAAACCAGTTTCAATCTTCCGAATTTGCTTAGAAACATGAGGTTATTGTCAACCACAGAGGCACAGAGAACTTGTATTTCTTTTCATGTGAAGTTGATCACATCAAAAACTTTATTCTCTGCGACTCTGTGGTAGAAAGATAAAGTATAGTTAGTGGGTTTCAAAGCAACCAAATTCCAAATTCTCATATTTACTTTTCGAATATCACACCCATCTCCGCATAGGCCTTTTCACGGTCCACACTAAGGCAGATGACGAGCAAGTACTTGCCGCCCAATTCATAGTATCCGACCCAATACTTGTCTGGATCCAACAAGTACATGAAACTCGAAATTGCGGGATCAATACCTGCCGTCTCAACAGCCTTTATCACACTTTCTATAGTATATTCTTCAACCGGAGAGCTGAAAATCATCATGTCATGCATGTACGACTCATTGTAGATATACTCTTCCGAACACTCACTAATTTCCATTGTGCAACGGGCATAATTCAATGCACCAGCCTCCATAATAGGGAACAGATCCATTTGCTTTTTGAATCGAAGTTCGAAAACAGAATCCACCTTAGCCAGGAAAACAGCATTTTCAGGACGCAGGATCCATGGAATGGTATCTTGTGCGCTCAAGGAGACGCTTACAAAGAGAGTTGCAAAAAAGTTGATCAGATTTTTCATAATAAATGGATTAAGGGTAAATAATAAATTTGTTTTTTGTTGAGAATATCTACTTACGCAGCCACCCCGAGTTCGAATCGGATCTCTTTGTAACCGAAAGTCAAGAGCGTGTTGCAGACCCAGTGAAATGGAGATTCTTCCCGAAAATTTCCGAAAGCACTGCGGATACTCTCATCGGATTGAAGCACCTTCAGTGTGGTATTCATGTTGGAACCAAATCCCCCGGAGATTACAAGTATCCCCGGAGAATCGGGCAGACCACGGACAAGTTCGCGGAAGTTTTCACGCATAGTTTCCATATCCGTTTCAAGTACATAGTCATACCCCTTCTTTTTGTTGGGGTTAGGACGAATGGGAACTTGTTTCTGAATAAGCTTAAAAGATTTTGACGTGCCGGAAATAAGAGAAATGGATACAGACATAAAAAGACGCTTTAAAAAAATGAGACAATAAAATTCCTGTTGGACTAAATCCAATTTTATTTTTTTTCGATAAAGTGTTTTGTGGGGACCCTACGTTTACAATAGTATACGAAATCGTCCGATAAAAAAAACGATTTTGGGATGTTTCTTTAAGAAAATTACAAGACCTATACTTGAACTACTTGGCAGCTCTCAATTCCATCAATAATTCTCCTAATTTATTCGTGCCAATCCAAGTGTCGGCTGAAAGATATGCACCCCAAAAAAGTGCATTACCTCTTTTTCTGCTGCTAACATCCTCTATAAGAATTGCATTTCCGGTCGATAATAGTTGCTGTCTTAAATCGGCATGCTGATCAAATTTTAACTGGATTGTCATCCGCATGTTCTCGATATCTTTTAGGTCAAGCGGAACAATACACATCTTTTTCTCGTTTGCCTTTGCGCAAAATTTCGCTCCCATCGGCGATTTGTTCTGACGAATAAGTTCTCTGATTTCGGGATCATCAAAACGCAAGGCCTGAAAGAGTGCTTCAGCTGTTCTCCACGTTAAACCATCATATTCAATTTGGCTAGAATACATGTTGCCCAAGAATCCATAGGGCAGACCCGATTTGGTAAAGCTGATGACTGATTTTGGACTTATGTTCGTCATAGTTTGTATTCAGTTTTTTTAACCTTGATTGTAAAACGTTGATTTTTTCTGCACACCGCTGTTAAATGCTTACGATTAGTAAAATTAAGACAAATAAATTCGATTTGTTCTATGTGATTCTCAGCACTTAATTCCTTTTCAAAAAGGTATCCTTTCTTTAAAGTAGCGCTGGAAGTATCGCATATTTTTCATGAGTACCTCTTCTCTTGCATGCCCATGAAAAATCAGGCAACAAAACTTAGTTCTTTTTCCTGCGCCCATAAACGTATTAACTTTAATTCAATTTCATTGGGTTGACGATTGTATTTGCCTTTTGCCTGAACAATTTGGCTTCCCCTTATTTCAAGGGTAATGAGTGATTTCACTTCTTGTTCTTCTTGAATTAATCTGAGGGAGAAGATATAACAACGTCGGCTATAACAATGCCTTTTGTAGGAGTACACACAGTGGTGCAATTCCCTTCCTTCATGATAGAGATCGACGACCTTCTTTAACTGGACAATTTCATAATCTTTACCCTCAAATTCAATCTTGTGGTCATCAATCCTAGCATCCGGTAACAAGCGGCTTCTTGTAAGCTTCAATGAATCATCATTGAGTTGGCGGTGCCAATTGTTAATGTCCACGAGTAGGTTTGGAATCTTTTTATGTTTTAAATCCAACTGAATACCTTCCACCAATACTTTTTGTTCGATGTAGTCCATTGCCTCAGTTACATTGTTCGATGACAAGCCATTTTGGTGGAGAATGCTCATTGTTTTAACCCAGAACGATGCATTTCGTGAATCGTGCAGTGCATTAATGACCTGTTGAGAAAAAATTCTATCATTAACCAATGCTTCAATGCTTGAAAAAATGATTGCTCGCGTCACAGATAGTTCACCCCCCTCAAGACATCTAAAAACATGAGCCGCCCGCCGAGTTAGTTGGATAGGTAATCCTTTTGCAGTTATAATATTGTTTCCATGCAGTACGTGCGCAAACCACTCTTTTTCTTCTGCGGTCATTGTGTCGAGGTAGAACG
Source organism: Chitinophaga pinensis (assembly GCA_945868555.1). Taxonomy (GTDB): domain Bacteria; phylum Bacteroidota; class Bacteroidia; order Flavobacteriales_D; family Crocinitomicaceae; genus M0103. Next base: position 5,568 of record CAMBMC010000140.1, read on the forward strand.
ATCTGAGAAAGACCTCCGAGACTATAAAGTACTTAAAAAGTGACCTAATCAGTAGGTCGATTTTCAAATTTTCACAGACATCCGGTTTCCATTCGTGGAATAAGTCAGGATTATTGACAAATATGAAGTATAGTTTGGCGATTTCCCGATGATAGAGAATTGCCATGAAATTTGGCGGTAATTTTTGGTAAAGTAAATCGATAAACTCCTTGTACAATGGCGTTACCGGTATTTCTTTGCTGGGAGGAGCAAAATGGATTCTAATCATTTCAATGATCTCCAAGGCAGAAACACCATGCTTTTTGACCAATCGAATGTGTTGGAACATCGCATTGTAGCCATGTCCATCATTACCTCGCAAATTATTTCTTAGGGTCGATTCATCTTCCTCTCTGACAAGGTGAGTCAGTATGGATCTAAAAATAGACGGATTAAACTGAACATCATGCTCATCTAAAACCCCTAAATTGAACATACAGGACAGTAAGCTCAAACGACATCTCTGAAGAGGTACCGAGTCTTTGTTTGTTCCAGACAGTTGAATAATTAAAAACCAAAACTCCTGCGAAGGAGCAGTTTTCAGAAGAGACGAAAGGAATTTAAGATCTCTCATAATTCTTGGGTAATTCTTCCAACGATTGTAAAGTAGGATAAGTGTATTTAAACTCGGGATCGGAATCATTTGGGCATTCAAAACAGGCAAAAGAGCTTTGAGAAATGGAATCATCTGATCTTTTGTGTCATTTTTTTGAAGAACAAGAAACGTTTGAAAATAGCGTTGCACAGCTTCCGAAACAACGATGGTTAATTGACCGTTCTGCAAAAAATCATTGACTACTAATTTTAACTCAGTTTTTCTGTGCACCGTGGCTTTCATATAATTTAATTTTAAAACGTGATGATTGATTCG
>CAMBMC010000141.1 GCA_945868555.1 Chitinophaga pinensis
AGCAGACATCCTTATTCTTGGTAAAGCCCTATCTGGTGGTGTTTATCCAGTTTCTGCAGTTTTAGCGGATGATGCGATTATGATGGTTATTAAGCCTGGTCAGCATGGCTCTACTTTCGGCGGAAATCCTTTGGCAGCAAAAGTGGCCATGGCCGCCCTCGAAGTGGTTGAAGATGAACAATTGATGTTGAATGCACGTCGTTTGGGAGTCATTTTCCGCAACGAAATGCAGCGCATCATTAACTCTTCCGAGTTGATCGTAAAAGTGCGTGGAAAAGGATTGTTGAACGCAATCATTGTCAATGACTCGCCCGACAGTTCTACCGCCTGGAATCTTTGTGTTGCCTTAATGCACAATGGACTATTGGCCAAGCCAACACATGGAAACATTATTCGCTTTGCACCACCCTTGGTGATGACTGAAACTGAGCTTATGGACTGCGTGGCCATTATCGAAAAAACGATCCTCGAATTCACAAAATAAATTCAGAGGAGTATATACCTGATTACTTCGAATTGACGCCTTACTTTTCGCGCTGAAAGAAGCTCATGAAATAAGTGGGCACAACAGTTTCGAAGGTCATTTCCTTCTTTTTGAACGGATGCATGATGCGCAAGGAAAAGGAATGTAGCGCCAAGCGTTGGGGACCTTTTTCCGCAGTTCCGTACACTTTATCTCCCAACACTGGATGGCCTTTTTCCGATAAATGCACCCTGATTTGGTGTTTTCTTCCTGTGAACAAATCGATCTCCAACAAACTGAGCTCTTCCGTTTCTTTTAGCACTTTAAATCCAGTGCGTGCCAACTTGCCTGCAAGCGCATCTTTTGTAGAGTATACTCTTAAAGCCTTGTTTTCCATCAAGTAGGAGGTATATTCACCCTGCTTGTATTTTAATTTTCCGTGCACTACGGCAAGGTATTTTTTACCAAAATCTTTCCAGTTTTCTTGCAAAAACACCTTGGACTGTTCATTTTTGGCAAACACTAAGATCCCAGATGTTTCACGGTCCAAACGATGCACGACATATACGCGATTTTTCGAACGCGAATTCCCTTTCATGACATACTCATTGAGCAAAAAATGTGCGGTGCGTTCTTTTTCACGATCGGTGCCAATCGTCAACAATCCCGGAGCTTTATCCACCACGATGATTTCTGGGTCTTCGTAGAGAATGGTGAGTCCACTTGGCTGGTATTTTTTGGGTGGAAGCTTCGGCGCTTTATTGTCGTTCATGAACAGATTAAAAGTGGACAAAGGTAAGATAACAAGGCTTAGTAAGGTTTCTTAAAATCTTTGATCGCTTTATGCGACCCATCACACGACGGCATTCGTTTCGACAATCCACAGATACAGTCGTCGATACCCTTGCCTTTTAGAATGCGTGGGATTAACTTTTCGATGCGTGACTTACGCGTTTCTGCTTGCTTTGCGGATGAAAAATGTAAAATATAGGCACGTTTTCTTCCTGGTGTGAGTTTCTCAAATGCCGCTTGAAATTCCGGATTCTTTTCAAACACCTCTTTCAATTCAACAGGATTTGTAGGCGAAGCCACATCCGTTTTAGGCACCTTCAACCCTGCCTTTTCGATTTCAATGGCTTCGAAGATGTATTGCTTAATTTCTGTTCGTAAAGATTTAATTTGTTCACAATTCGTGAAGCGAATCATCCGCATTCCTTGTGTGTTTTCACCTGAGCGAGCAAGGATTGTTGATGGGTCTGCGAGCAAGGCTCCCTTGAAAAATGCAAGAACACAAGAGTCCTTAAAAGCACTGACGAACAAAACATTCTTCCCGTTAAATGAATAACACGGTTGGCGCCATTTGTATTCTTCTGTCAAATCGCATTTGAGCACAAGCTCGCGAAGTAAAGACATCTCTGCTTGCCACTTTTTCGCCTTGTCTAAAAACTCATCAACCTGTGGATTTTTGAAACTCATTTTCAGTAGTTTATATTTTCGTATTCACTTTTGCCGATGTGGTGCATGTATTTTTGTCCCATGCCATTGGTCACATAGCTCATCACGGTCTCTGTTTTACGTTTTCCCTTTGCAGTGATGTAAGTCATCTCAATCTGACAATCGTGCTCAATCTCGATCCAAACAGTTTCCGAATCTCCATTTTCGAGTACTTCGATGTGTTCCTTTTCGCAACCTGAAATGTGAATGTTTCGAATATCTTGACCGGAATCATTGATGAATGTCACACGCATGACACTAGTGAAATAAATCCCAATGGCAAAGAAAACAATGGCTGTTGGAATATTTAAAAACAAAAGTCCAATCCCCCTCCCTCCAATGATTGCTAATAAAATCAAAATAATGAGATTGATGATCCCGGCGCCGAAAAAATAGTAAAGCCCTATAAATCCATAGTCCATGTCACCAGTTAAAACAAACGCCAAGCAAATCAAAAAGGCAATGAAAAAAGTAATGATCGTGGTGTACTTAGCTAAAGGATGAATCAATCTGGCACCTTGCATTTTTCATTCTTAATTTTTCATTCTTAATTCTCCTTGTAAACTACCTCAAACACCATCACCGTATTTCCCGTATTCGGCACAGAATCTTTACCTTGAGAGGTCGTTACTAGCTGTTTTCCATCGGGCGAAAGGGCCATTCCAACTGGAAATTTTGCGGCGTCGACCTCGGCAATTTTTGTCATGGTCATCGCATCAATCACAACCACTTTGTACGCATCATTGACGCAAGCAAAGATATACTTGCCATCATCAGTCACATCTATGGTTCGTGCACCTGGACCAACCGTTACTGTCTCCCATTTCTTGAAAACAAGTTTGGAATTGTCGTCAAATCCTTGGGCAAAGATATCCTCCAATTTCGCTTTTTGAACCACCCCAAATCTATTCGAACTCATCATCAGGTATCCATTATTGATGACCAAATGTCGGAGATTTGCATAGGCCCCTGTGATTGTTCCGATGTATGTTTTTGTTTCCATGTCAATCACTGCGATTCCCTCACCACCCATCTTGGCAATCAAAAGTTTGCTATTGTCTGGTGTAAACACGGTGCCTCTCAAGCAATTTCCGCAATCAGAGTCACGGTCTGAGTCGGCAGAAAAATCCATTTCAAGCCGCTTATCCACGACAATGTGTGCCACATAACTGAAGTCCATTGGCTTTTTCCCGGACACATCGATCAATCCGACCGTATTGTCGCCCCAATGGGTTACAGCGATGTATTTATTGTCGGATGAGCAGGTAATCATTTTGGGCAGTGGCCCTGAGGGCATTACACGTACGATTTGATCTGTTTCGGTGTCAATGATCGCAATCGCAGACGGAGATTCAGCCTTTGGATCCCAATTGCGTCGGTAGTAGGTCACCCAAAGGTATTTTCCATTGTGAGACAAACAACTTTCAACCGGTTTGCCCAAAAAGTGGTTGTATTCCTTTTTTTCTTGTTTGAATTTGTAATCAAATGCCGTATTGACATTGTCTTTGAAGAGTGAATTGTTTGACTCGTTGAATTCATGACGAATTTCCTTCAATTTTCTCAATGTTTTTGAATCAAACACGATGGTTGTATAGCCTTCCAAGGAGTTCACATAAAACTTCGAGCCGTCTATTGAGTATGTGACCGACTTTGGTGAATTAACGGCAGGTTCATAGACGGCCAAAGGATCTTTGGGTGCCATTGTTTTACTTTGAATCACCTTCACTAGCTTAAGTTCCTTGAAATCTGGTCCTTGAACCAATTGCACCTTGCGAATTGAATCTTCCGGTGATGCCACTTTGCCTTCACTTTCTGCTGCATTGCCGTTTGAACAAGAAATGGTGCTAAATAGCAATGCACCAACTGGGATTATCCTTAATAATCTTGATAAATAAACTCTCATATTTAGCGCATGAAATGAATGAACAACAAATTAAATATCGAGTATAAAAGTAAAGCTTTTTATTTCAGAATATTGGCGTCACTTTTCTACTAACCGCAACAAAACGGAATGTCAAAAGAATTTGATCAAATGCCATTTGGTTCAATACCGAATTTCAATCAAGTGACACCTTTCATTCCACCTACTTTTCATTATCTTTGCCACTATAAAACAGAATTACTTTGGCACAAAAAATCAAATTCGGAACAGACGGATGGCGCGCGATTATCGCGAATGATTTTACCGTTGAAAATGTCGCTCGTGTGACTTTCGCTACAGGAGAATGGATGAAAAAACGCTACGAAAATCCATGCGTGGTGGTCGGGCATGACTGCCGTTTCGCAGGTGAATTGTTTGCTGAAACGACGACCAAAGTATTGCTCTCACAAGGCATTCGTGTGAAATTGGCGCGAGGATTTGTCTCAACGCCAATGATTTCGCTTGGTGCCAATCAACTGAACTGCGAAATTGGTGTCATCATCACTGCAAGTCACAATCCCCCATCCTACAACGGATTTAAATTAAAGGCATTCTTCGGAGGACCTTTAGCGCCTTGGCATGTGCAAGAGGTGGAAGATATCATTCCGGATGTTTGTCCTGTGGATTATTCGGCCATTGATTTGGACAGTGCGATTGCTGCTGGTCAATTGGAAATTGTCGATTTAGAAACGCGCTATGTCGATCACGTAAAAGCACATTTCGACATCGATTCCATCGAAAAATCAGGAATGAATCTCGTGTATGACGCCATGTACGGTGCTGGTCAGCGCGCTTTGAAACGCATATTGCCGAACACTCAGTTTTTGCATTGTGACTATAATCCTTCCTTCATGGGACAGGCACCCGAGCCGATTGCGAAGAACCTCCAAGAACTCGAGGCATACATCAAAGAAAAAGGTGACATTGATTGCGCCTTGGCAACGGATGGCGATGCCGATCGAATTGGTCTATACAACGGCAAAGGAGAATTTGTCGATTCACACCACATCATCCTATTGCTGATCCATTACATGGCGAAGTACAAAAAGATGACGGGTAAAGTTGTCATTGCCTTCTCGGTAACGCCTCGTGTGGAACGTATGGCAGCACATTATGGATTTGAATTGATTACCACAAAAATTGGATTCAAAGACATCGCAGCCATCATGGTTGAAGATGATGTGTTGATCGGCGGTGAAGAATCTGGTGGCATTGCTGTAAAAGGACATATTCCTGAGCGCGATGGCATTTGGATGGGAATGATCATCTGGGAATTCATGGCGAAATCAGGCAAGACCTTGGATGAATTGATCGATGAAGTATATGAAATCGTTGGAGAATTCAAATTTGAACGCAATGACCTCCATATCACAGAAGAGTTGAAGCAGCGTATCATCGCCAATTGCAAAGCAGACAACTACACGTCGTTTGGACCCTATAAGGTTCGTGATGTGAAAACAACCGATGGATTCAAGTATTTCTTTGACGATGACCGTTGGGTAATGATTCGTCCATCGGGAACAGAGCCCGTTTTGCGCACCTATGCCGAAGCACCTACATTGGAGGAAGTTCGTGTGATTTTGAAAGCCACAGAACAAGCCATCTGCCTCTAAGTTGTTTTTTATTGTGGTGAGCTTTGAATAAAATGGCAATGGCAAATTGCTTATTTAACACGGGACAAACTTAAAGGGACTGGATAGTTTTGGCAAGTCCGTTCTCGACCATGCCTTATGGAAGAAAACGACGTTTTGATTGGTGCCATTGAAGATGCCGCAGCTGTGAAGTACGAAGCGAGATGTGTTCAATTCATTCGAATTGCCTAATATTGCAGCATGGCAGGATCAACATTTGGTACTATTTTCAAACTCACCACCTTTGGTGAATCACATGGCGCCGCAATTGGCGGTGTGATTGATGGTGTGCCTTCTGGAATGACAATCAGTATTGAACGCGTTCAAGAAGAACTCGACCGAAGAAAACCAGGACAATCTGCTATTGTAACTCAGCGAAAAGAATCCGATACGGTTGAATTTTTATCTGGATTTTTTGAGGGAAAAACGACAGGTACCCCTATTGGTTTTATCATTCGAAATGAAGATCACAAATCGGAAGATTATTCGGAAATGAAGGATGTTTACCGTCCCTCCCATGCCGATTATACCTACCAAGAAAAATACGGCATTCGCGATTACCGAGGAGGAGGACGCTCAAGTGCCCGTGATACGGCATGTCGGGTGGTCGCAGGATCAATTGCCAAGCAAATTCTCAACACATTCAACATAGAATTTTCAACCTATGTGGATCAGATTGGCTCCATTCGATTAAATGACCCGGCTTTCTTTCATTACAATGCCATAGAATCTAACCCTGTGCGCTGTCCAGATGGAGAAAAGGCAAAAGAAATGGAAGCGCTCATTCGCGAAGTACGAAGCGAAGGTGACACGATCGGCGGCTGTATTCGCTGCATGGTGGTAAATGTCCCTAAAGGATTGGGAGAGCCTGTGTTTGATAAGTTGCATGCCGAATTAGGAAAAGCAATGTTGTCTATCAATGCGGTAAAGGGCGTTGAATTTGGCAGTGGTTTTTC